>JARIGY010000009.1 GCA_029288535.1 Candidatus Tayloriibacteriota bacterium
CGCCCTCGGCTCGGGAGATACCCAAACTCACCGGCCGGGTCATGGACACAGCCAACGTTCTGAAACAAGAAGAGCGGGTCCAGCTCGAGAAGACGCTCGCGGACCAAGAAGCAGTATCTTCAAATCAGATCGTAGTATTCACTGTTCCAAGCCTCGATGGCGAAGAGCAGATGCCCTATGTTCAACGGGTCTTCCGCGAATGGAAGCTCGGCGACAAGGACAAGAACAACGGCCTGATCCTGTTTATCGCCGTAAAGGAGCGCACGATGCGCATCCATACCGGCCGCGGTCTTGAAGGCGTATTGCCCGACGGACTGTGCAACCAGATCATGGAAGACGAGATGCGGCCGATCTTGAAGCAAGGCAAGTACAATGACGGCATCACCGTCGGCGTACAAAAAATACTCGCAGCGATCAGCGGCGAGTATAAGGCCAAGCCCAAAAGCGCGGCCGCAAGCCTCTCTGGCGGCAAATGGATAGGGTACGGAGTTCTGCTCCTCATCCTGTACATCATCTGCACCGTCATCAGCGAGGAACCTTCCATTATCGGAGGTTTTGTCGGTGCGATCGGGGCGGCACTCATAACCGCGCTCTTTTTCGGCATCGGCTTGGCTTTTCTCGCTATGATCGCTGGTTTCATCATCGGCATGTTCGCCCGAGCCATCGGCAGCAATACCGGAGACATCATCTCGACAATGGCTGATTCCGACAGTTCTGGAAGCGGTTCGAGTGGTGACAGCTATTCCGGCGGCGGTGGTGATTCCGGCGGCGGCGGTTCGGATAGCAGCTTTTAATTTGTGAGTTGATTTCAAAGCGCCTAGGATTTTTGTCCTAGGCGCTTTTTAAAACTGTAAAATCAGTATTTGAGTGAAAGGGAATTAAGCAGCATTATTTCTTAGGATGTCCCCACTGCCATCGAGGTTTTTCTCCTTTCTTGTAGGCGATACTAATAAAAAGAATAGTCAGTACAATGATTTGCAGGGCGAATGTCAGGACGTTGCTTCCTGACATGTCATTTCCCGGCATATCCTTCTCTTTTGAAATTACCAAGGTGAGGATGAGCGCAATATATGCGAGAACTACGCACCAGCCTTGCCATTTCGCCGGCATCCAGCCCCAGCCATAAAGCTTGGCTTTAAACCAATAGCCTTGTGGGTTGTCTTTCAAGTAGTTTATATATTCTTTGATCATGGCTATATATTATCACCAAAGGTAAGTTATATGCTATAAAGTTTGCCGCTTTATCGAAAATGCTCCAAGGGTTGACCGATGTCCGAACATGTCTTTATATATACGAAATAAAAAACCGCCCGGGATACGGACGGCTGAGAATTGAACGCTAGATTATGGCTGGGTATTACCAAACAGTCCGATGGTGTCGCTGTTCCACGGGTTTTTTGATAGGTGGAGCGACCTGTCGGCTGGGCGGAACTTTCACCAGAGGTCCTTTTGTTGATTTAGCCTTGAGGTCGATTTCAACAGCATCGGCGATCTCGCTCAGATGGTCATTGACGTTGTTGATGCTCTCAACGAGACGCTGTTTGTCGCGAGGACTCATCTTCTCAAGAACGATCCCGAATTGCTTGTTCGTGACCAGATCGAGATAGATGCCAAGCCGCTGATCAACGAGCTTGATCACGTCGCTGATCGGCTTCATGCGCCGGATTCGGTGCGTGTGCTCGACATGAATCCCGTGTTGGTGAAGCTTCTTCATGATCAAGCGTTGGGCGGCAAGTAGAGACATGCCCTTGCTGATGATTTGCCTCATGACCTGTTTTTGGACCTTGGCAGGCAACTTGATGAGAAGTGGTACGAGCGACAAAGGTAGTGTCACTCGAGCAGGTTGCTCATCGTGATCAGTATCACCGTCGCCATTTGCGCTTGGAACCGCTTGCGTGTTGCTTGGTTCCACCGGAATGAGGAACTTTTGGACATCAGGATCAAGATCCAGAATGGCGAGATGTTGGCTGACCCACGCTGTTGACGCACTGCAGATCGTAGCCATTTGCTTTTGGGACTTTCCCATCTTTCGCAGGCGCCCCAATGAAGTGGCGATTTCCAAGCAGTCATGCGGTTGTTTGCCGAAGTTCGATGCGAACGACAGCGTAAAAATCTGGTCATCATCGCCGAGATTTTCCACAACCACAGCTTCGAATAGTACGCCCGCAAGTTTGCATGCTTCAAGGCGGCGTTCGCCATCGACAAGAATCGCGTCAAAATCAGGATCGCCATTGATCAAAATGACTTTTCCCAAGTTTGTCTGGCCGATTTCCAGGATACTGTCAGCCAGTTCGCGGATGCCTCGAAACCGTACGCGCGGTTGACCCTTGAGAGGCCGAACCCTGTGCGGATCGAATGGTTCGATTTTGGAAACAACCTGTCTCATGAGAACCTCCAAAGGTAAAATGTGTCAGGGAACTCAACCGCAATCAATACTACTCTCCCTACTTTAAAAAGCAAATACGAATTTATAATATATTTATTGCGGCGGAAAATATAAAAAAGCCCATATCATCCAAGGGCGAAAGGGTGATTCTGTATCTAAAAAACCGGACTGCTCCAGGGATTGGAAAGTGTCAGAACTTATTTATTGAAGGGAATTGAACGGTTTGAGTTTCGTATAAAAGAAATCCGCCCTCCAACGGATTTCGTTGCGGGCGGGTTAAAAGTAGCTTGGTCGGGCCAGGACTCGGGCGGCGTTGATGTATGCGATAGAGAAGTAAACGGCCATGATGATCGCAGTAGTCGGCCCGACGCTGCCGTGGAAGTGGGGAAAAAACCAGATGCCCACTACGGCAGCAATTGAGCTCGTCACTTCCACAAAGAAGCGGAAGGAAGTGCTGCGGATCAGGATGGCTGGGTTGTGTGGTGCCGAGGTTGTCCTCGTTATGCTGCCTAGGACGAAGAAAACAAGGGCCACCCACCAGTAGCTCCAACAGAGGAGTACTAACCCAAGAAGCGTAAGGGGGCGTGCCAACTTTAGCATCGTTCCAGTCATGACGGGTCTCCTTTTCCAAGTGAAAAAACAAAGGTAACGCTAATGTATATATTAACACAGTAGGGTAAATATGTCAAATAATGCTCCCTCTCGTGGATTACTAAGGATATCTATGACAAAAAACATCAAAAGAAGCTATATTTCAATAGCTTCACCGTTCAATCTAGTCCTAGTGATACCCCTACTGGCTCCGATGCCAGGATTCGAACCTGGGACCAATCGCTTAACAGGCGACCGCTCTACCGCTGAGCTACATCGGAATACTTTTGAATAATAGCAGAATTGGCGCAATTGTAAATCTCTGGCGGGTTGTCCGCGCCAAGTGGTAGACTGAAGGCTCAATGTATATTAAGGTCCGCGTGGTTGCTGGAGCAAAACAGGAAGCAGTACGGAAAAAAACTGCGGATACGTATTTGCTGTCCGTGCGCGAGGAGGCAAAGCAGAATCAGGCCAATAGGCGGGTGGTAGCGCTCATGGCCGGGGTGTTTGCCGTGCCTGTCGGCAAAGTTCGGCTTGTGAGCGGGCATCATTCTCCGAACAAGATCATTTCGGTTGACGTGGAAATTTGATATACTGGTAGCATGAACTTAAACATCAAAACCACGAGTATTTCGCTGACCCCGTCGATGAAGGAGTATTTGGAAAAGAAACTGATGTCGCTCGATAAGATCGTAGATTTCAGCAGTGAGAATGTCATGGTCCAGGCCGAGCTTGGCAAGACAAGCCAGCATCATCGGTCTGGAGATTTCTTCCGGGCCGAGGTCAACCTCAATGTGGGAGGAAAGTCGTATCGCGCGGTTTCGGAAAAAGATGATCTGTACGCAGCTATCGATGACGTGAAAGATGAGCTTACCCGGGA
>JARIGY010000012.1 GCA_029288535.1 Candidatus Tayloriibacteriota bacterium
ACCTCGTCGTCGGCAGCGTCAGATGTGTATAAGAGACAGCATGTGCGCCGGGGGTTTTGTTGTGAGGCTTTCAGCCTCCACCTCCCTCGTATTTCGCAGCCCGAGCTGCAGCTTCCTGCTCTTGAAGTTCCTTGCTCCGACGCCGTGCCGCTTCGCCATGACGATCGGTATCCCAGCAAATTTCGTCAATGGCTGCCTGCTCGATACTGACCTCTTCAGCTTCCCTAACTAGCATAACTGCCTCCATGCGAAAGCCTTGAAACAAAAAACTAGAACGCAGACTTAAGCCTAACTCCGCTTTAAATCCATGTCAACAATGTTATACTATTGAAAGCATATGGCAGATGTTTCTCCACAATCAAATCAGGAAGGCACGGACGAAAGGAAAGTCGGTTCGTTCGTAGAACGGTTCCGAAGTTTTGAAAGCGACATGGCCCGGCTCAAAGGCGTCGCGCTCAAGCCGGTTGTGCCAGAAAAGAAGCTCGAGGAAGAAAAGCCGAAGCCTATCCAGCCTATTATCGCGGGCAAGCCCGACCCGTATCTCGAATCTACCGGCAATGCCTTAAGCTCCCTCCGGGCAACCAATACGATTGTTTCTGACGTCGTAAAGGAAGATCCGAAAATAGCCATCGAGACTTTGCACAAGGAAGTGCCGATCCAGACGTTCCACACTATTCAGACCGACATGGCCGATGCCGCCAAGAACCAGGGAACTACCCCGGAAAAAATGGCGACCACGCAGACTCTGCGCCAACAGCGTCAAATCGTGAAGGAAGATCCGAAGCGGAGCGCGTACCTTCTGGCCATCAGCGGCCTGCTCGTACTCGGCGGACTGATCTCACTCGGAGGTTTGTATATGCTTAAGCACCAACCGAAAGCGCCAGCACCTGTAGCGACTGACGCCGCTACGATTATTCCCATTCAAGGCACCCGGGATATAACGGTAAGCGATTCGCAGTCGCTCATTTCGCTTATTGCCGCTGCCCAAACCCAAGCTCCCGGAGTAGCAAACGAGATCGTAAAACTGAATATAAAAGACGGCGCGACAGGGACAGAGCTCGATAGCCAGCGTTTTGCCAGCCTGCTTTCGCCTTCGATTCAGACCTGGCTCGTACGGTCGTTTGCGCCGGCGCCGTATCTCGCAGGGCTTTACGATAGCAATGGGTGGCAGCCGTTTATTATTTTCAGACTCACCTCGTACGACAGCGGCTACGCCGGCATGCTCAAGTGGGAAGAGACGATCGGAGACGAGTGGAAGCCGCTTATCGCCGGCTCGGCTGTAGCAGCAAGCTCGAGCGTTCAAACCAGCTTCAAAGACGCGATCATACAGAATAAAGACGTGCGGATCCTCGAGGACACAAGCGGACACAGGCTGATCTTTTATTCGTTTGCCGACCCTTCAACACTCGTGATTACCACGTCGGAACAGGCGCTGCGGGAAGTTTTCGCCCGGCTGAGCGCCTCGCAATTTCTGCGCTAAGTTGCATTGCCGATTAGGCTTGATATCATATGCCTATGAAAAAAGACCTGAGCCATTATGCGCAAGCGCTTGAAGCCGAACGGACCAAACTTATCGGAGAATTGAACACTATCGGAGTCGTGACGAATGCAAAAAACCCCGACGAATGGCAGGCTGTACCGACTGAAGGCGAACACGACTTGCCCGACGCGAATGAGGTTGCCGACAGGATAGAATCGTACGAAGAGAACATTGCGCTCGTTTCGGAGCTCGAAACCCGATTGCGCGAAGTGGACTGTGCTCTCAAATGCATCAAGGAAGGCATGTACGGCAACTGCGAAATATGCAAAAGCATCATCGAAGCCGACCGTCTCGACGCCAACCCTGCAGCCCGGACATGCAAGGCTCATATGAACGCCCGCCTCGGCATTCCCGCTATCATTTAAATAAATTAAATAACAGCCCTTCATTTTTTCTTTAACTCAATTTTGCATGCTGTATGAATG
>JARIGY010000024.1 GCA_029288535.1 Candidatus Tayloriibacteriota bacterium
GAGTCGAGGCATCGTAAGTAAGATAATACGTGGTGTTTGCCGAAAGCGGTGCGATATTCGCGGTCCAGCCTTTGTCGCGGATAAATGTCGTTCCCTCCAGACCCTCTTCCATAAGGTATGCCGCCTGGATATTGCCGCTGTTTGCCAGGGCATAGTTGAGATAGATATTGTAACTATTGATAAGAGCGACGATGCCGACGCTGATGATCGCGGCGCCGATCACTATCTCGATGAGCCCCATGCCTAGTTGTCCGGTTTTTTTCATTTATTTATATTCTACAACGCCGGTTTTATAGATCGTCACCGTCCGGGTGCGGCCGGCCGATGCGGAGGATAGTACGATCGTGCCGTCCTGTCCTGTTTCTCCGGTGAGACGGTTGAAGACAACGTCGCTGCCCGCGCCTGTCAGGGTTATCGTCAGTATAGTATCGGAAGAAAGAAGGCTGAAGATCTGATTGCCCGCCGCGCCGGCCGCATAGGTGCCGCCGGCAAAAAGCGTGACCGCGCTCGTGCCGAAATGCACGCCGTATGCCGAGCCGTTCTGCGAAGAGAGTGTCTGGGTCCGGGCCTGCTCCAGCACTTCCACAACTGTTTCAGTGTCTTTATTGAGGCCTTGGGAGTTTCTGAATGTCACAAACGTAGCCACGCTTATGGCAGTGAGAAGGCCCAAAATGCCTATCACGATTATTATTTCTATCAATGAAAAACCTTTTTTGTACATAGGCTAGCTGATTGCGCTGCTCAAAGAATAAATCGGCGCGATCATGGAAATTGCGAAGAACCCGACACCGAGACCGATGAACACCATGAGAAACGGCTCGATGATGGCAGACATGTCTTTGGTTTTCTGATCGACCTCGTTTTCATAAAACACCGCGACACCAAGAAGCATCTGAGCGAGCTGGCCTGTCTCTTCACCCACCGAGATCATCTCGCCGACAAAAGTAGGATAAAGATTTTCCCGCTCGGTAAAAATAGTCGCGATCGGCTCGCCTTTCTGGATCCGCTGTTCGACCAGTTTCAATACCTCCTTGTAATAGCTGTTCTGGACAACATCCGCCGTGATCTGGGTCGCGACGACGACATCGACACCGGCGGAAAGGAGCGACGAAAGGGTGCGGGCGGTGCGGGCGGAATTGATTTCCTTGCTGATCTGGCCGATAGTAGGAATATGCAGAAGCGCATAATCGATGAATCTCTTGCCCTTCGCTGTTTTTGAACCGAAACGCACGAAAAGAACCAGAGCGACGATAATGAAGATCGACAGGAAAAAATGCCCCTTAAGGAAGTTACTCATGCCGATCACAAGCTGAGTGGAAGCCGGAAGCTTGGAACCGAATTGGTTGAACGTCGATGCAAGGGTCGGCACCACGAAGGTAAGCATGAAAAAGCCGATCACCACCATGGCACACATGATGATGCCCGGGTACATCATCGCGCCTTTTATTTTCTGGGTCAGCTTATAGTTGTTGTCCATCTGGCCGGAAACGCCGCGAAGCGACGGCGCGAGCGAACCGGACTCTTCGCCGGCCTTGACCATCGAGATCATAAGTCCCGGAAATACATCGGGGTATTCTTTCATGCCCTCGCTCAGCGTTTTGCCCTGGCCAATGGACTTATTTAGGCTTCCGATCACCTCTTTGAAATACTTGCGCTTGGTCTGCTTTTCAAGCACGGTAAGGGCGCGGGAAAGGGCAAGGCCGGCATCGAGCATCGAGCTCAGGTTGCGCGCGAAATTTATCTTTTCAACCATTTTCACCTTGCCGAAATGGCCGCCGAAATTGAAATGAAAACCGCCAGGCGCACGAACCGCGAGTTCCGTACCGCCAATGAGCGTCAGGCCTTTTTCTTTTGCCTGGACATACACGGCATTGAGGTCGGCCGCTTCAATGACCTCTTCGTGATGGACTCCGGCATTGTCGATGGTGCGTACGTTGAATTTCATGTAATGGGTTTTTATTATTCAGAGACCACGCGCAGGACCTCTTCAATAGTAGTCAGTCCCTGTGCCGCTTTGAAGATGCCGTCTTCGATCATGGTGGTCATACCCTCTTTCTTGGCTTGCTCTTCGAGTTCGCGCGAGGTTTTGCCTTGCATGATAAGTTCGCGGATCGGGGCGGTAACCTTCAGCACTTCATGGATGCCGACGCGGCCTTTGAAACCGTCTTCTGCTTCGGCTGAAGCTTTCGGCTTATAAAACGGAATAGCATCCCAATCGACATTGCTTTTTACGATTTTTTCTTCTTTCAAGAATTTGAGGACGCGAGTGAGGTCGACTGTTTTGCCGAGCTGGGCGATCTCGGCCGACGTAAGCTTATACGCCTCTTTTTCCGACGTAAGCTGGCGGATCAGGCGCTGGCCAATGATGACATTGAGGGTCGACACCAGCAGAAACGGTTCGACTTTCATGTCGATAAAGCGCGGAATGGCGCCGGCCGCCGAGTTGGTATGCAATGTCGAGAGCACGAGGTGGCCGGTGAGCGAAGCGTTGACAGCCAGGCTTGCGGTCTCGGTATCGCGGATCTCCCCGACCATGATGATATCCGGGTCCTGTCGGACAAGCGTGCGAAGACCGGAAGAAAACGTGAAGCCGATCTCCGGCTTGACCTGGGTCTGATTGATGCGTTTCATCTGATATTCGATCGGATCTTCGATCGTGGAAATATTCACGTCGGGAGTGTTCAGGATATCGAGCACGGTATAGAGCGTGGTGGTTTTACCGGAGCCGGTAGGGCCTGTCGTCAGGATCATGCCCGTCGCCTGCTTGGTCGCGGCATGGATCTGTTCGAGGCCGATGCCGTGAAAACCCAAAAATTCCAAAGTAAAGCCCGAGACCGACTCGCGCAGCAAGCGCATGACGGTTTTCTCGCCGTAGTAAGTCGGCAAGATAGAAACACGGAACGAAACCTTTTCGGTATTCATCTCTATTTTGAAGCGGCCGTCCTGCGGCAGGCGCTTTTCATCGAGCTTGAGGTTGGAAAGCACTTTGATGCGCGCGGTAATTGACGAGCCCGCATTCTTGGGCAGGACCATGGCGTCGTGGAGCATGCCGTCGATGCGGTAGCGCACGAGCACTTCGCTTTCCATCGGCTCAATGTGGATATCGGACGCATTCTGGATGATCGCATGCTTGAGCAGAGTGTCGACAACGCGGACCACTGGCAGGTCTTCAGCCAGCTTTCGCAGATCTTCACCGGACGCCCCGCCTTCTTCAAGCTGTTCTTCAACGGTCTTGATCGAACCGACTTCTTTCTGGATAAGGTCGCCGAATTCCGCCTTGAGGCTTTTCTGATACTGCACGAGCGCGGACTTCATGGACTCGGTGTCGGTCAGGCGCGGCTGGATCTTGAGCCGGGTTTTCTTTTTGATGAAGTCGATGGCGGAAAGATCCTCGGCGTCGAGCATCGCGACTTCGAGCATAGTATCGCTTTTCTTGTACGCAATGATATTGTGCGTGCGGGCGATCGGTTCCGGAATAAGCGAGAGGATTTCGAAATTGAGTTTCTGGCCTTTGAGATCGACGAAGGGCACGCCAAGCACGTAGGCTTGGATTCTCCGCAACTCGTCATCGGTAAGTTTGCCGTGCTGGACAAGATAATTGCCGATGCTCACCCCGCTTTTCTTGGCTTCTGTTTTTGCAGCCTCGATATCAGTACGCGAGACGAGTCCCGAGTCGAGAATGAAATTGATAAGTTGGGTTTCCTCAATGTGCATGAACGTTGTTACAAACAGTATATCATGCAGTGCGAAAAAAATTTAGAATTCTTTGTATCCAGGCTGGGTATTTACCGGCAGGAGAGTCGATCCGCTCGCAGTTATACACTGAACAATAGTACTGCCGTCGGACACAGTCATGGTCTTGCTGCCGATAGTGGAATACTGTATTGGAAGCGAGTTTACTGATTGAGTTGTAAAGTGTGAAGTAACCGTATTATCAACACTTGTCCACGAATAAGAAGGCGAGCCGGCAGTGGAACCGCTGGCAACCCACAATACTGGCTGTCCTAACGGCGCATGATACGCCGTACTGCCATCTGCCGGGTTTGTCGGAACGCATGAGAAGCCTGAAGAAGATTGACCGGTAGAAGTATATTTGAATACCACATATGTAGTACCGCCACCGGCCACCGAAGCGCCGCCTGGCAGCGTACAGTTTGCCGAGTCGCAGGTTGCGGAAACAAATGTTGGCGTACAACCACTGGTATTACAGGTGCCGACAGTTTTTGTATAACCGGCTCCAGGATACGACGCGAAGAAATTATGACTGCCCGGAGTAAGGCCCGTGTACGTATTCGATACTGCCTGCACTCCGTTTTGGGCATCAATAGCTAGGCCGATATACTTATTTTGCGGAGGAGCAAATGGCGTATTGCTATCGTCACTGACGATCGAAACAATCGCCGTGCCAGTTCCACCGCCACCATTAGGCGGAACATATGGAGTAACGGTCAACGAGAAGTGGAATTGGCCGGGTTGATCGGTCAAGCCTGCCGTATGGCCATGATAGCTTACCGTATACGTACCGCCTGGGGCAGCCTGAGGAACAGTGATAGTCACCGGTGCGGCACAATCAGTATTTGGAGTACAAGTGTCCGCAGTGCTTGGATTAAACGCCAATGTTATCCCTCCCGCATTAGCGGCATATGCCGTTTTTGCTCCAAAAACAGAGGGATTATCGTTCATAGCCACAGTCACACCCTCCATCACAGCCTGAACCGGCTGAGTGGCTCCGCTTATCAGGTGGACATTTATATTGTTGATTTGCGATGTTCCAGCGGCAACGCTTATGTCATTTGCCTGAATACTGTAATTAAAACCGGCAGGGCACATTATCGGTGCTGTAGCTGCAGCCGATGAAGCAGATTGACCTGAAGTACCGATCGAGTTGAAAGCACTGACTTTATATGTGTGGGACGAGCCGGCAGCCAGACCAGTGTCGGCATATGACGTTCCGCCATTTACCGTAGCGACAAGACTGCCATCGCGATAAACGCTGTAGCCGGTCGGGCTTCCGGTACTTGCTGTCCAGGATACGTTTAAAGTACCGCTTGAACATGAGCCTGCCGTAGCAGACACGCTCGACGGAACAGTCGGTGCGCTTCCGCAGCTGCCTGAAGTAGCCGAATTTGAACTGGTCTGGTTTGACTCACCGCCCGAGTTATAAGAACTTACTGAATATGTATGGGAACCTGAAGTGCCGGCACTGGTATCGGAATATGATAGTTGCGATGCTGGCAAAGATCCTGCGAGAAGAATGCCGTCGCGATAAACCTTGTACCCGGTCGGAGCCGCTCCACCGGTACTGCTAGACGCAGACCAGGAGACATTGATCGTACCTCCGCAGGAAGCTGTCGCTGTAACAGTTGCCGGCGGAGCCGAGGGCGCTACGCAATAACCGACACCGCTGCTTGGCACATTCTGCACCAAGGCATATTTGGTAAGCGTGCCGTTGAGGGTTGCGTATACCCACGCCCACTCGGCAGTCCAATTTGCCGGACCGGGGTCACCCACCCACAGCAAATCGGATTGATAGGCGCACGACGGCGTCTCCAAGTTGAGACTTACCGGCAATGTATGCTTGGGAGAAGCTGAAGGTCCGCAATATTGCTGGTATTGGCTTCCGCAGGTTAGCGGACTGCCGGTAAAACCGTAACCGTCTGCGTATGGAGGAACATACGTAACGCCGGGAGTCCTTCGGTAAAATGTCTGGCTGTTTGGGTTAACAATATTGTCATAGACTTTAAAATCGATAAACATGAGCGGCGCATAGCAGCCGGTCGCATTGAAGACAGTTGCGCTGGTGTTGGTCACGACGATCCTTAGTCCGGACACTCCGTTTGAAGCTACGCCGTCGTTTCGGGCTTGGGTGAACTGATCGGAACTCATGGTGTTATTGGCTGTCTGGGCCGGCAAACTACCGGAAACATAAGGACTAGCGCAATATGACACCGTAGCCTGAGCCTGATGCGAAGGCAATGCGTACAGTCCGCCTGCAAGCAGCGCAAAAGCGATCATGAGCGCATGGCCTTTCATTTTTTTAACAATAAGGATTGCGAGCACGATAACGATAAGGAGAAGCATTACGAGCAGCGCAATGAAGCTTGGACCGTATGCCGATGCAGGTTCCTGAGTTGGAGCCTTCTGCGACGCTGTGAGGACTGCAGCATCGAAATTAGGAGACAGTTTGAATGAAGCAGTGAGCATTGGCGCTCCGTTTTTCAGGATGCTTATCTCTGCCCGGATGGCTGTCGCCGGCTGGTTTGCCTTGAAAGCATACTTTATAGTAGAAGTCGCACCGGTAAACGCCAGAGGACTGCTTGCATCTCCGATCTGCGTGCCGAGTTCGTTATATACTTTTATTTCGGTATAGAAATAGCCGAGAGATTTTACGCTGGCCGCGTCCCGAGCGGTGAAATTTGCAGTCAATGCCACCATAGAGTCGGCGGCAATGCCGGAAGTCTTGTCGGCAACGATCGAATTGACGACTATAGGGTCGCCCATCACCTGGTAGCTGAATGTCACAGCCGGCACGACTGCATTGCTGTTTTCGTCGATGAATTCAACTTTTGCGTTATAGTCGCCCGCCTTGCCGAGCGGAACGGTAAAGCCGATCTGCTTGTTCTGGCCGTTTTCGATGGTGAAAGGAGTTTCTTTTATTGCCGGATCTGTCGAAGCAGTGGTCGTGCCCTGGTATATGGTCAATACCGGAGTAACTGTCGCGCCGAAACCAGGGTCATTGAAAGTCGCGTTGAATATCAGAACCTTTGTGCTGTCGAGTTTTATTACGCTGCCTTTTGCGACAGCCGTGCCATCAACCTTCAGTCCGTACGACGAAAGGCCGATTTTTGCCGTTAGGTCAAGCGTTTTGGCGTAGACGTTCGCACTTTGCATGAGAACAAAAAACGCCGCAATTAAAATAACTGCTGATAATATCTTCTTATTATAGTAATTCATGGGTTCAATTATAGCACTGCATGCCATTGCGGATCCGACTTATCCACACGTTTGGCTCTGCAAAAAGCCAGATTTGACAATAAGTTTAAAAATGGCTATTATGCATTCATTATCAGTTCGCTTTCCGGCGGGCTTATTTTTTTAAAAAAATTACAAATCACATATATGTTCGATCTTAAAGTCATCCACTCCGTCCTCGACCAGCTCCAAGAGGAGCGCGGTATCCCAAAAGAGAAAATCCTCGAAGCCATCGAGGCTGCTTTGGCCACTGCCTACAAAAAAGAGTACGGCAAAAAAGGCCAGATCGTCCGCGCCACCTTCGACCTCAACACCGGCACGACCGAGTTTCTCCAGGTAAAGATCGTGGTTGACCAGTCCCAGATCATCATTCCCAACGAAGACGGCACTTTGCCGCCTATTCCCGAGATCGCCGACGATGAGCCGGAACGCGTTATTTTCAACTCCGAACACCACATTCTCATCGAGGACGCCCGCAAAATGAAGCGCGACGTCGCCATTGGCGATGAGATGGTCTTTCCGCTTGAGATGAAAGACGATTACGGCCGCATTGCTTCCCAGACAGCCAAGCAGGTTATCATCCAGAAGATCCGAGAGGCTGAAAAGATCTCCGTTCTCGGCGAATTCGGCAAGCGCGAAGGCGAAATCGTAAACGGCGTTGTCCAGCGCCTCGAACGCGGCAATATTTTCGTCGACATGGGCCGCGCTTCGGGCATTTTGCCCTACGAAGAGCAGATTCCGGGCGAAAAGTACCGCCAGGGCGAGCGCATCCGAGCCTATCTGTACCGGGTTGAAGAGACTCCCCGCGGCATTTTCCTCCGTCTTTCCCGTTCGCATCCGAAATTCCTCATCAAGCTTTTTGAAATGGAAGCGCCTGAAGTCGCCAACGGCACCGTTGAAGTGAAGGCTGTAGCCCGTGAAGCCGGAAGCCGCACCAAAATCGCAGTTCACTCTACCGATTCCCACATCGACCCTGTCGGCTCGATGGTCGGCCAGCGCGGAGTGCGCGTTTCGACCGTCATGAGCGAGCTCGGCGGCGAGAAAATCGACATTATCGAATGGTCTCCCGACCCAAAGCAGTTCATCGAAGGTTCGCTTTCTCCTGCAAAAGTCCTATCGGTTGAAATGAACGAGGCGGAAAAAACCGCCCGAGTGCAGGTCACTGAAGACCAGCAGTCGCTCGCCATCGGCAAAGGCGGCCAGAACGTACGCCTCGCCGCAAAGCTCACCGGCTGGCGCATCGATATCCAGTCAACCAAGGGCGATGCGCTCGGCGGCGCTGCCGCAGCCAAGACGGACATGAACAGCGAAGAAGGCTTCAAGCCGCTTAGCGCCGTGACAGATCCAGACAAAACCAACGAAGAAAAAACCGCGGAGTAAGAGCAAAAATAAACAAGATAAAAATAGGGTCAGGAGCTATTTAAATAGCTCCTGACCCTATTTTGATTTGCAAACTCTTGCTTTACAGTGTATAAATGGGGGATGAACCTTTGGCAAGAAGTATCACTCGGCAAGAATGTTCCCAACGAATTCAACGCGATCATCGAGATCCCGCGCGGATCGTTCAACAAATACGAACTCGATAAGGAAACAGGCATGATCGCGCTCGATCGGGCAAACTATTCCCACGTTCCCTATCCGTTCGACTACGGCTTTGCTCCGCAGACACTCTGGGAAGACGGCGACCCGCTTGATGTCGTTTTGCTTACGACATTCCCATTGTATCCGGGCATTTTGGTAAAAGTTCGCCCTGTAGCCGTCATGGACATGACCGACTCCGGCGATTCGGATTTCAAAATCATCTGCGTACCCGTCGACGACAAGCGCTGGGACGACACTCAGGACCTGGCCGACCTCAATAAGCACAACCTCAAGGAATTCACCCACTTTTTCGAAACCTACAAAGAACTCAAAGGCAAAGGCGATATCGTAAAGATCAACAGCATCAAGGGCAAAAAAGAAGCGATGGATGCCGTACTCAAATCAATAGAGCTTTATAAACAGGCTGGGAAAAAATAAAAGCATATATTAAGGTATACTATAGGAG
>JARIGY010000044.1 GCA_029288535.1 Candidatus Tayloriibacteriota bacterium
TAACAAAACACTGCTGCTCGCTTCGACGACCGACAAAAAGCTGTTTGATGTCGCTTCTGACGGCATTGGTTTTGTATATGTCTTCCCGAACAAAGGCATTTATACGTTTGAGATCCATGGCCACGATCCTGTCGCTTCAAAAACATTTGCCCTTGTGTTTAACGTGCGCGTCGACAGGACAAACTCTGCGCAGAACGCCACGACTGTGGTCGATTCGCTGACCCACATCTTTTTTCATCACGGTGAGCACATTATCATTTTTGGTCTGGCTTTTATTATCGGAGTAATATTAACCTTTAAAAATAGGAAAAAATAATATGAAAAAAATATATACATTGTATGCGTGTGCAGCTTTAGTGTCGGGTTTCTTGGTAGCAACGACAGCGTCGGCTCATGTGGTAGTCAAGCCGAACACTGTCGGTATCGGCTCGTCCCAGACATTCAGCGTAGGCGTGATGACTGAAAAAGACATACCGACTGTCGGCCTGAAGCTGATCGTTCCGCAAGGCCTTACTGATGTAGCGCCGAACACAAAGCCCGGCTGGAAAATAACTGAAAAAGAAACGGGAGAGGGCGAAGCTGCGGTAGTCACCGAGATCGACTGGACCGGCGGCAGCATTCCGGCCGGCGAGCGCGATGATTTCATATTCGGCGCTATCGTGCCGAGCGCCACGACTACCCTGACTTGGAAAGTCTATCAGACGTATGCCGACGGTTCGGTGGTATCTTGGGACAGAAGTCCGGCCGAGACGATTACCGATTTTTCAAAAATGGGTCCGTATTCGCAGACTGACGTCATCGATGACCTTTCAGTTACGCCTTCGTCTGCTGCAGACGCATCTTCAAGTCAGTCGATTTCTTTAGTATTAAGTATTATCGCGCTGGCGCTCTCGGCAGCTGCTTTTGGAGTTGCCTTCCATAGGAAGAATTATTAATGAACCGTGTACGGAGCTATATCCTTATAGACTGCGCTTATCGGGATGGAAAAGCTTGAGCCGTTTCCCTGAATATCCATAGCGACGTTGATGGCGATGACATTGCCGTTGAGGTCGAGGAGCGGTCCGCCCGAGAACCCTGGCACGATCGGCGCACTGCTTTCCACGAGCCCTGTCAGCTTTTCAACGACATCCTGGTCGCCTGCTGTTATCGTCCGATTCAGGCCCGAAATAGTGCCGGCCGTTACTGTATTGCTCTGCTCGCCGAATGCGTTGCCGATGGCTATTACCGGCTGGCCTTTTGCCGCTTTCGTTGAAAGCGTAGCGATTGCCGGATAGGTGCCGTCGATCTTGAGAATTGCCACGTCATTGTTCGGATCGCGATAATCGATAGTCGCGTCTTTTCGCGTGCCATCAGCCAGGACAACGGTGTAATGGGCGCTTGGATCGAATACCACATGCTTATTCGTTGCAACGAACCCGTTGTGCGAGATGATAAACCCGCTGCCCGCGCCGACTTTTTCTTCCGCAACAGTCGGCTTATTTTCGACCGGCACATAGATGTTCATATTTTTCAGGATGGGATACTTTTCAAAAGGGTTGGCATAGACGATATTGTCTTGCGCGACCGGCTTTGAAATTTCAACCGTGACGACGGCCGGGCTTGCCTTGGAAATGGCGTTTGAGGCCAGATCCTGGATGCTCTTGTGGATGTTGGTTTGGGCAAAAGCCGGGCTTGCCGCCGATGCTGCCATAAAAAATCCGGCTATCACTGCAAAAAATACTAAAAAATTGGCATATATGATTTTTTTGATCAGTAATGTGTCCATTGGAAAAGAAGTTACAGAGTATAGACGTGAGAAAATGTAATTCTTGCGGCATGTAAGAAAAAGCAGGGGCGAGTGTACTAATCAATAGTCCAAGAGGACTTTTAAAATATCAAATAAAATCAAAAATCATGAAAAAAAGAAAAATGCTGGTTACCGGCAGCCTGGTCACTACGATATTGCTTGCTGGCGCCAGTACGGGCTTCGCTCAGACAGTGTCCGGCACGCTTAGTAGGAACAAAAAAGCGCCCGCAGGCAACAGTCGGAGCGTGGGAGGCATAATGCAGCTTGAAGCGGCCGCGCTCGGCGTCGACATACCGACTCTCAAGCAGGATCTGCAGGAGAAGAAGAGGATTTCTGAAATTGTCGCAGCCCAAGGGCTGACCTTAGGCCAGTATCACCAGAATCTTATCGACCAGCTCGAAATGTTTCTTCAAAAAGGGGGATTGAGCACAGGCCAAGTGACAAGAATAAACCAGCTTATTAAAAAATTGAAATCCTAAGCTACTGCTTGGCTGCTGTATTTTTCGATAATCGAAATGAGATGCTTGCTGCTGAACGGTTTTGAGATGAACGTTTCGGCGCCGTATTTTTCGATATCGTTTCCCATGGATTGGTTTGCGGAGATGAGGACGATGGGGATATGGCTGGTGGCTTCTTTTGATTTCAGCTCCTTTGCGATCTCGCGGCCGTCCATGCCGGCAAGCATTACGTCCATGAGAATAAGATCGGGCTTGTATGAGCGCACCAGGCTCAAAGTCTCTTCGCCTTTGAGGGTGGCTTTCGTGTCATAACCTACATTTCGCAATACCATTTCGATGCCTTTGAGTATGGGCGGATCGTCATCTATAACTAGGATTTTTAATGCCATGACTTTTTGTATTGATTAAGGATATGAATATATTTTACACTATGATATTGTCTGTGCTCAAGTGTACGCTAGGAATATTAAGATTTCATTAAGTTTTTACCGAGTAACCCGCTCGCTCAGGCTGGCGATGATTTCGATCATTTTCTCGTTTGATTTTTCTATGTCCTCGATCATTTTCCTTTGCGTTTCGTTGAGTTCGCCGGTGCTGCCGTTCAAAAGCATTTCAGTCAATAATTTCGTGCCTGCTAGCGGGTTGCGCAGCTCATGAGAGATATATGAATAGAGGTCTTTGTCCATAATAATGATAATGATTATGATTATGATTTAATGATAAAACCCGTACCGCGCACCGTTTCGAGTATGTGCTTCGCTCCAACCCGCTCAAGTTTCTTCCGAAGGTTGGTGATATGCACATCCACTATATTGCTAAACGCGTTAACTTCAAAATCCCATACGTGGTCGAGCAGCTGGTCGCGACTGATCACCTGGCCGCAATTGCGGATAAGATACTCCAGAATGCCAAATTCCTTGAGGGTGAGTTTCAGCTCGGTATTTTTATAAGTGACCTGCTTGCTTGAAGATGACATTGCGATCCCGCGCAGCTTGAGTTCGGTCGTTATAGCTTCCCTTGGTCGCCGCAGGAGGGCTCGGACCCTGGCTGCAAGCTCCCTGATCGAAAAGGGCTTTGTCATGTAATCGTCGGCTCCGGCATCGAGCGCCCTGATCTTATGCGGAGTATCCGAAATGCCGGTAAGCATGAGGATCGGCGTAAAGATTCCTTTTTCGCGCAAGGCGATGCAGAGTTCGATGCCTGTCGTGCCGGGAAGCATGTTGTCGAAAATCATCAGGTCGTAATTGCTATGATTGACAAGAATATGCCGCAGGGCTTTTGTGCCGTCATAAAAGCTGTCTATGGCGTAACTCTCTTTTTCGAGAGCTGCCGTCAGGCTTCCGTTCAGTATTTTATTGTCTTCTACGATCAGGATACGCATGCGTCTGTCTTAATAGGATCTTCATTGTAGGATGAAATAATAATGGGATACCAGTTAACATATACGCCTATGGATATTACAAGCCCGGCCCGCCTCGTGCTCAAATGCAAAAAGTGCCATGTGAGTTTCGTGCCCGAGTCGCGGAAGCAGACCATGTGCACCAACTGCACGATCAAGGAAGAAATCATCGCCAAAATGAAAGAACGGCAAAAAGCGGTTCGCTAGCATGTTCAATGCGAATGCTTTTTTAAAAGAGCGAGCAGGTCCGGGATATTGAACGGCTTGGCCAGGAAGTCGTCGGCGCCCGCTTCCTTGACGGATTTCTCTGCCCGCGGATGCGCCGAAATCATAATGACCGGTATGTGTGCCGTTGCTGGGTCGGCTTTCAATGCTTTGCAGATAGCCCTTCCGTCCTTTCCCGAAAGCAGAATGTCGAGAATGATGATATCGGGCAGCTCTTCCTTGCTGTGTTTTTTAAGCCTTTCGATATACTCGCCGTTATCGGCCAGGGTTGCATCGTAGCCGGCATACTCAAGCGTGAGCTTGAGGGCGTCGAGAATGCTCCGATCGTCTTCGATTACGAGGATTTTTTTGTTCATGGTCTGTTCTTCGGCTTAGAGAAGGGTATGGTAAAGGAAAATGTCGAGCCGGCGCCTTTGCTGCTTGCCACCTCCAGCGTGCCGCCGTGGCGGCGGATTATTTCATGGGAAATATAGAGTCCGATGCCGAGGCCGGGAAATGTCTTTTCATCGGGACCGACCGCCCGATAGAACCGGTTGAATATCTTGCCCAATTGCTCGCTATCGATGCCAATGCCGTAGTCCTGGACCTTGACCTCAGCCAGGCCATTTTTCTTTTCCGTCAGGCTGATGTTGATTTTGTATTCATGAGGAGAATATTTGATCGCGTTCGTGAGAAGATTGATGAGTACTTGGCTGATGCGATCCTTATCGCCCCAAACTCTTTTGGAAACCTTGCCCTCGATCATGATCCGGTGTTTCGGCGCGCTGGCCTGGACGACTTCCACCGTATCCCTGACCATTTTCCCCAAGTCAAAACTATCCTCGTTGAATTCCAATTTTCCCAATTGGATTTTGGAGACGTTGAGCATGTCGTTTACGAGCAGGGTAAGGCGGTCTATCTGGCCATTCATTTTTGAGAGGGTAGTGAGAATGGTTTTATCGATGCCCTGTTCGGAAAGCTGCTGATGCACGATCTGGCCGTACATTTTGAGGCTGGTGATAGGTGTCTTGAGCTCGTGGCTGGCAATGCTGATGAATTCATCCCGGAGCGTCAGGGCTTTCTGCGATTCGGTGAAAATATACGAGTTGTGGATAGCAAGCGCGACGCGGCTGGCGATCTCTTCGGCGATAGCGAGATCAGCTTCGGTGTAATTGCGGTGGTTGCTTGTGGAAACGAAACTGATTGCGCCTATGACCAGATTCTGTACGGAAAGCGGTACGATCATGACCGAGCTGAGATGGAGCTTGCGCAACAGATCCAGCTCGGACTTGCGTTTCGAAGACGCAACGAGCATCTCGTCTGTTATGGTGGAATATAATTCCGAAATGCCTGTTCGCAATACATTGGGCAGGCCGGTGGGCGAGGACATGTCGGCCGGCATTCTCTTGTTGATCTTTTTCGCCCAGGCGACCTTTTTCGGGTCGACATGGGCGATGGTCACCTGCTCGATCTCGTCGTCTTCCGAGAGCATGCTCACACTGCACCAGTCGGCCATCTGGGGCACGAGAGCGTTTGCGGCATTGGTCAGGGTTTTTTTGTAATCGAGCGAAGCGGAGAGTATTTTGCTGATCTTTGCCAGGAATTCCGAAGTGTCGGCCGGCTCAATCTGCTTTGCGTTCGCACTTTTTTTATTGGTTTTCTTTGTCATGTGAGGAGTAATTGAATGATACAATGCCTATTTGGGAAAAGCCATAATGGGCTAGATGAATTTATGGATTTTGGAAAAAAGCCCGGTCATCTCGAACGGCTTGGCAAGATAATCGTCCGCGCCGGATTTATGGATCGTTTTCTCGACATCCGGATGAGCCGACATCATGATGATGGGAATATGTTTCGTTTTCGTATTGTCTTTTAATTTACGGGCAATCATCCGGCCGTCCTGTCCGGAGAGGAGTACATCCAGCAGGATGAGGTCGGGCAACGGCTCGTGTCCGGCCATCATCTCGTATACCCGCTCTTCCTTGGTGGCAAGGTCGACGGCAAAACCGCCGTTGGTCAGCACGAGTTCCAGAGCTTCCAAAATATCTTCGGTATCGTCTATGACGAGGATTTTATTTTTTTTGATCATACTGGTTTTTTATTGCGGGTAGGCTGAAGAAGAACGTCGAACCCCGGCCTTCCTCGCTTTCCACCCACATTTTGCCGTTATGCTTCTCTATGATTTCTTTTGAAATATAAAGACCAAGGCCGATGCCGGAGTAAGTGTAGCTTTTTGCACCCTCGACCTGGTAAAACCGTTCGAAGATCTTGGCGCGCTTTTCCTGCGGAATTCCGATCCCGAAGTCCGTGGTGCTTACGACAATGGCGGTGCCTTCATTGCGAAGCGTCACTACGACTTTGTCAGCATTCGACGAATACTTTACTGCGTTATTCAAAATATTGACCAATACCTGTCGCAGGCGGTCTTTGTCCACCAGGACGCGGCTTGCCGTCGTGCTTTCAAATTGAAAACGATGTGAGGCGGCGAGTTGTTCGATGTCGCGCACCACCTCTCGGACAAAAGCGGTGATGTCCGTTTTTTCCAGCGTAAACTGTAGCTTGCCGGCTTGCACTTTCGATACGTCGAGAAGATAGTTTACGAG
>JARIGY010000045.1 GCA_029288535.1 Candidatus Tayloriibacteriota bacterium
AAGCACTTCGCCATACCGCACCTTGAAACCGAAAGAGCTTGAGCGACCGTCACGATCCAAGCCCGATCAACCGGACACGTCATCGGTTCGATCTGAAAAAAGTGTGCTGGCTGGAGATTGAAATTAATCAGCCTCCATGCCGGCTCGGTCGGCTTTGCGAGCCATGCCGGCGAATCTGTCCAGACTGTGCTTTGGCAAAACTCATCAGGGTACTTCTCTCGCAAATCCGCAATCGACTGCTCGGTCCTATACACAAAGCGCCATTTTTGCCCCTGCTTGTTTTGCTTGGCGCATTCCTTAAATACGTCTGCGGTGTAGCAAAATTCGCACGACGGAATATTTTCCGGCAAGAGGCAGTTTTGAGCTCCTAGAATCTTGCTTATCTTCTTCAGGTCTCGCAATGGGCGATGACCAAAGAGCTGAGGGAAATGGAATTTCACGACTACCTCCTTTCTTGGGGTTTTACCGATAATCTAGCGCAACGATAGCACACTTTGACATTATTTGCATTTATTGTTATTATAAGCCCCTTATTGAGCTCCGGCTCATTTTTTATTTGGATCAGCCTATCACCCTACAAAACTCTATGGAAATACGAAACATTGCGATTATCGCCCACGTGGACCACGGCAAGACAACCTTGACCGACGCTCTCATGCAGCAGGCAGGCACCGGCGAAGTCGGCGTCTCGATGGACTCGAACGCGCTCGAGAAGGAGCGCGGCATTACCATTTACGCCAAGAATACATCCGTATTTTACAAGGATACTAAAATCAACATCGTCGATACCCCCGGCCACGCCGACTTCGGTTCCGAAGTGGAGCGCGTACTCCGTTCCATCGACACCGTCTTGCTCGTCGTCGACGCCCAGGAAGGCCCGATGCCTCAGACCCGCTTCGTACTCAAAAAGTCCCTCGAGCTCGGCCTCAAGCCTATCGTCGTCATCAATAAAATAGACAAGCCTGCTGCAAATCCTGAACGAGTGCACGAAGAAGTTTTGGAATTGTTCTATGAGCTCGGCGCCAACGAAGAGCAGCTCGACTTCCCTGTCATTTACGCCATCGGCCGCGAAGGCGTCGCCAAGAAAAATCTTTCCGACGAATCGAAAGATCTTACGCCACTGCTTGATATGATCCTCGAGAAAGTGCCGCCTGCAAAAGCCGACGTGAATGCGCCTCTCCGCATGCAGGTTTTCAACTTGGGCTACGACAACTTCTTGGGACGTCTTGCCATCTGCCGCATCTACGACGGCAAGATCAAATTCGCCCAGGCTGTTTTTGCCAAGAAAGAAAACGGCGAAATCCACAACGGCAAAATTACCAAACTCTATACCTTTGAAGGCCTTGTCCGCAAAGACGTGCAGGAAGCTATTGCCGGCGACATCGTCATGATCGCGGGAATTCCCGAAATCTACATCGGCGACACTGTCTGCGAAACACAGGACCAAGTTGCCCTGCCTGCCATCAAAGTCGACGAGCCTACCATTTCCCTCAACTTTTTGGTCAACGATTCGCCGTTCGCCGGCAAAGAAGGAAAGTTTGTTACCGGCCGCCAGATCCGTGAGCGCCTTGAACGCGAACTCGAAATCAACGTCGGTCTCAAGCTCGATTTCTCCGGAGAAAATTTCGCCGTCTACGGCCGCGGAGAACTCCACATCGCGATTCTCCTCGAAAACATGCGCCGCGAAGGCTACGAAGTCCAGGTTTCCCAGCCTCACGTCATCGTCAAGGAAGTCGACGGCCAGAAAGTAGAGCCGTTTGAAGAAGTCATCATCGACGTTCCCAACGAATTTGCCAGCGCCGTCATCGACAAGCTCAACAAGCGCCGAGGCATGCTCATGAATATGAAAGAAGACCGCGGCCAGACCCGCCTCACGTTCGACGCGCCGACCCGCGGCCTCCTGGGCTACCG
Organism: Candidatus Tayloriibacteriota bacterium; assembly: GCA_029288535.1. Classification (GTDB taxonomy): domain Bacteria; phylum Patescibacteriota; class Minisyncoccia; order Phycocordibacterales; family JAKAEA01; genus JARIGY01. Next base: position 1,912 of record JARIGY010000045.1, read on the forward strand.
TGGCCAGTTCGTTATCGATACCCGCGGCGAAGGCATCATGTCTTCCCGCTTCCTCGAATTCCGAGCCTATGCCGGGCAAGTCGAGCGACAGAGCTTCGGCTCCATGATCTCAATGATGCCGGGCAAGTGCCTCGCATTCGCGCTCGACAACCTCCAGCAGCGCGGCACACTTTATGTCGAGCCGGGCAACCAGGTCTACGAAGGCCAGGTTGTGGGCAACACCGTGAAGGGCGACGACATGTACGTCAACCCGACCAAAGGCAAAGAGCTCACCAACATGCGCGCTTCCGGTTCCGATGAAGGGATCTACCTCGCTCCAGCCTATACGCTCACTATCGAGCGGGCTATGGAAATCATGGCCGAAGACGAATACATCGAAATCACCCCCACTTCAACCCGCCTCCGCAAGAAAATCCTCACCAAAACCCAGCGCGACAAATCAAATAGGAAGGGGTAGAAAAAAATGCAGAGGTCAGACCTCTGCATTTTTTCTATTTTATAAATTTATTTTTCTTCAAAAAAGCAGCGACTGGTTTACCGCATTTTTCACAGAATAGTGGGCGGATAAGATGATTTTCATACACAACCGAAAAACCTTCTCCTCTAGGCACTTCTTTTTTGCACAGATCGCATTTTTGTATGTACATGTTTTTGATATTGATAATAATAACCATTATATGAAACCTCATATTTTTCGGTAAGCTAGGCAGATGTCAAGTTTAATTTTAGAATATATTTTATGCTGATTTTATTAATTTTTTAGATATTTTTTATCCTAAAATACTATAATTAAATGTAGAGGTCAGACCTCTACATTATGAGAAAAGAACCGTTTATTGTTGGATCATATGTCCACATAATCAAAAGAGGAACTCGCCAAATGCCTATTGTTAGGGATAACTATGACCGTTGGCGTTTTCTCAAGATCCTCAATTACTTTAATGATAGCCACACACCGACAGATTGGGAAAGGGACTTAAAAATAGCAAATGGTAAAACCATATTTGACCGACCAGCCCATTGGAAACCCCGTTCTCCGTTGGTAAAAATAATGGCCTTTTGCTTAATGGATAATCATTTTCACTTACTCTTAAAGGAAATAACGGATGGCGGGATTGCGTTGTTCATGCAAAAAATCGGCAACAGCATGACTGGGCATTTCAATAAAAAATACAAAGCAACAGGCTCGCTCTTTCAAGGGGCATATAGGGCTAAAGTAGTTAATGACGACAAGTACCTAAGATACCTAATTGCATATATTTTAGTCAAAAATCCATTTGAGTTATTCCCTGGAAAAACAGAAAACGGTATAAAGAACTTCGAAGAGAAATTCAATTTTGCTTCACAATACCCTTTTTGCAGTTTAGGACATTTACTTAAAATAAAGTATTTTCCATTCATAGAATTGGATATTGCGGAAGAATTATTTTTAAATCCTGAACAATTTAAAAATTTTGCACGGGATGTTATTGAAGGCCGAATTAAAGTAGAGGTCTGACCTCTACACCAACTTTTGTCCGAGTGATACTGAGCGCGATTGCACTCGTGTTCAGTTTTTTGCCTGATTCGTGGATGAGGCTTCTCATGTACGTACCGCTACCGCACTTCACGGTGATTTTTGCCGTAACAAAATGCCGGTCTGAGTTTGAGAGAACTTCCTGCCACAGCGCGAGAATTTCTTTTTGGCGGAAATCGTTTTCGGGATGTACTGAATTTATTTTATCAGTTATTATTTTTAAAAGTTCTTGAGCTCCAATTTTTTGCACATCTCGCACGCTTAAAGATTCAATTGAAACTTTTTTGACAGGGATAGGTATCTCGGAAAGCCCGCCTTCCCTCGCCCACTCGAAAAGCGGCCTGCCGTTTACCGGCTGGGACGAATATGGCGGGTAGGCCTGATCGTATTCGCCGGCAAAACCGCTGAAGCATTCCGCAATTTCTTCCAGGCCGAACTCAGCCTGATCCAGATCGGTGGTTTCTATGACTTTTCCCAAAATGTCATACGTGTCTGTTTCGATGCCGAACAGCGCAGTCGCTTCGTATTCTTTGGGCAAATTCAGATATTCCTGCCGGTTTTTGTTTTCTTCGCCGACAAGCACGAGCAGAATGCCATCAGCCATCGGGTCGAGCCGCCCGGCGTAGCTGAGCGCCTCATTTTTGAGTTCCGGCTTGAGAAGCCTAAGCCGATCGAGCGCTTCAAGCGGCGTTTCGCCGACTCTTTTATAGAGCGTAATCACATGCTACAATCTAACGCATGACAGATGAAAACGCAAAACAGTCTCCGAACCAGCCACTGTCGACAGAGCCGTACAAAGGCGTCCGTGATTTCTACCCTGAAGACATGTTCGTCCAGAACCACATTTTCGGCGCGATGCGCAGCGCCGTAGAAAGCTTCGGCTTTCTCGAATACGGGGCATCGATCCTTGAACCGACAGAGCTTTACAAAGCAAAGTCCGGCGAGGAGATCGTCAACGATCAGACCTATTCTTTCAAAGACCGGGGCGACCGCGACGTTACCTTGCGACCCGAAATGACGCCGACGATCACCCGCATGATCGCCGCAAGGCGCCGCGAGCTCTCGACGCCGATCCGCTGGTACTCCATCCCCAACCTTTTCCGCTATGAAAAACCGCAGCGCGGCCGGCTTCGCGAACACTTCCAGCTCAACGTTGACCTGTTCGGCGTGGAAAATATCAATGCCGAGATCGAAGTCGTTTCGGTTGCCGCAGCGATCATGAAAAAGTTCGGCGCGAAAGACGACCAGTACATCATCCGCGTCAACAGCCGCAAGATACTCAACTATCTGCTCAATGAAGTCCTCAAGCTCGATACCGAAAAAGCCTACAAAGCAATGAAGCTTATCGACCGGAAAGACAAGATGCCGAAAGACGAGTTCAAAACGCAGGCCGACGATCTTATCGGCAGCAAATCCCATATTTTTATTTCGCTTCTCAATGCAACGAGCATAGATGATTTCAAGAAAAGATCGATGGACGAAGCTTCAAGCGACATCATGGGCGTCGAAGAGCTTGCCAACCTTCTGGACACACTCAAAAAGCTTGGCATCAATAACGCCATCTTCGACCCGACCCTTGCCCGCGGCTTCGACTACTACACCGGCATCGTGTTCGAAGTCTACGACACCGATGCCCGCAACCCGCGCGCGCTCTTCGGCGGCGGCCGGTTTGACGACCTACTCTCCGTTTTCGGCACAGACAAGCTTCCGGCTGTCGGCTTCGGCATGGGCGATGTCGGCATCAACAACTTCCTTGAAACCCACAACCTGCTGCCTGAATACGCTCCGAAAACAAAGCTTGCCATCTGCACCATCGGCCAAGGCATCGACATTGCAGCGTTTGAATTCGCTTCCAAGCTTCGGACTCACGGCGTAAGCGTAGCGATAGACGCTACCGACAGGAAAGCCGGCCAGAAAATCCAGGCAGCAGTCAAGCAGTCGATCCCATACGTTACATTTATCGGCGAAAAAGAACTCGCTTCGAAAACATTCACCATCAAAGAACTCGAGACCGGCGGCGAGACGATCTGCTCCGGCGAGCAGGATATAATAGACTTCATAAAAAAGTAACATGCGCAAAATAGTCTTCGATATTGAAACAAGAAATATTTTTCAGGATGTCGGCAAGAACGACCCGACGCTACTCGATATTTCGCTTGTCGGCGTCTGGGATTCTGAGACCGATAAATATACTTCTTATCTCCAAGAAGAACTCAATCAGCTCTGGCCTATCATCGAGAAAGCAGATGTGCTGATCGGTTACAACTCCGACCATTTCGATATTCCGCTTTTGGATAAATATTATCCCGGAGACCTGACCAAGATAAAAAGCATCGATCTGCTCAAAGAGATCAAAAACTCGGTTGGCAGGCGCTTCAAGCTCGACCATATTGCCGAAGGTACGCTTGGCACCAACAAGTCAGGCCATGGTCTGCAGGCTATCACCTGGTGGAAGCAGGGCGAGATAGACAAGATCCGCGAATACTGCCTCGACGACGTGAAAATCACCAAAA
>JARIGY010000050.1 GCA_029288535.1 Candidatus Tayloriibacteriota bacterium
CATTATCAGAGCGAAGCGCTCGACAGGACTCATCGATGGGCGAAGCGGAGCTTGGAACATCATGAGAAGTTTTCCCCTCTTAATTTAAGAGGGGTGGCCGAAGGCCGGGGTGATATTTCGCAAGCCTTGTTCGGCATCGTCCAAGGCGGCCGGCATGAGAACTTGCGCAAGGAAAGCGCGCGGCATCTGGCTGAAATGAAAACCAAATCTGGCAAAGGCTTCGACGGCTTCGGTATTGGCGGCAGTTTTGCCAAGGAAGATATGAACACCGCCGTGCAGTGGGTCAACGAAATCCTCCCAGAGGAAAAGCCCCGGCACCTGCTCGGTATCGGCGAGCCGCTCGACCTTTTCGGCGCTGTTGAAAACGGCTGCGACCTGTTCGATTGCGTGACGCCGACCCGCCTCGGACGCAATGGGACTATCTACACCAAGCAAGGCAAGATCCATATTTCCAATGCCGAATATACCGACGATATCCGGCCAATAGAAGAAGACTGCGCCTGCTCGACCTGTAGGCATTATTCGCGCGCATACATCGCTCATTTGTTCCGCGGCAAGGAAATGCTGGCCGGCACGCTCGCATCAAATCACAATCTCCATTTCATAATCAATATGGTCAAAGGCATGCGCCAGGCGATACTCGACGATACGTTTGACGAGTTCAAGAAATCTTTTTTAAGTTCATACAAAGCGTAGCTATAGTTGATTTTATATCAAAGATGTGTTTAAATACTGATTAGTGTCGTATTAAATTCGTTCTTTTTTCGAGGAGTTGTAATGTCAACATCGACTGTGTGTAGGCCGGTTCGGATGAGGTCCTCGCGCGTTCTAAGTCTGCGCAGGCAGATTCTTGGACAGCTTGGAACCGACTGCGGAGTCCTTCTCTGGGAACTCGACCGGGACCATTACGTCCTCATCGACAGCTCAGGGGATCCGCAGACGTTCAGGCATCTCATCAGCCAGTTCCGGCTGGATCTCAAGCGTCATAAATCGCGGATGTTCGAATACGCAGTGGAACTGCCTAAGTTTCTTCAAGTCCTCAGCGGAAATTCCGTGCTAGCAATGAATATCCGCAAAGCTCAAGGCGCACATCGGGTCCTGTGCGTTTTTCGTCCCTCGCCATTCGACGAGAGCGATAAGCAATTTCTGCGGAAGCTCATCGCGGCCTGACAACAAGTTACCTTTTGCATTTGGAGGTGTTCGTGGATGATGGCAAGGTTCAAGAGATTCTCAGGGGGCTGATGACACAGCTTACGGCGCTGACTCCCGTGGATCGGGAATACATCGCCGAGCTCTTTGAAAGCACGGTGCATACCGAAGAGGGTATGACCGATGGCATTCACAGTGTTCAGGATAAGCTCGGTTACATCGTGCTTTATCTGAAATACCTCCAGCTTGATCTGGAAGCTACCCGCCGCGAGAATGCGATCATGCGCAGGATTCTCGATCAGACGACCGCCGAAGAAGAGTGAGTCCGACTTGATTTGCACCTTGATTGACACCCGTGTCTCCACGCAGCCTTGAAAGGTTGCGTGGTTTTTTATTTGCCAAATCCGCGTTACGTTATATAGTAAGAACCACATGCCACTCTTCAACATCAAAAGCGAATACAAGCCCGCAGGCGACCAGCCCAAAGCCATCGAGGGGCTGGCGGCCGGCATCAAGAAAGGCTTCAACCATCAGACACTGCTGGGCGTTACCGGCTCGGGCAAGACCTATACCGCCGCCAACGTGATCCAGCAGGTGGGCAAGCCGACGCTTGTGATCGCCCACAATAAAACCCTCGCCGCCCAGCTCGCCCAGGAGTACCGCGAGTTTTTTCCGGACAATGCCGTGCATTATTTCGTCTCATATTACGACTACTATCAGCCGGAAGCGTATTTGCCTACGACCGACACGTTCATAGAAAAAGAAGCGCAGATCAACGAGGAGATCGACCGGCTCAGACACGCTTCGACCCAGGCCCTTCTGACCAGAAAAGATGTCATTATCGTTGCGACCGTTTCCTGCATTTACGGCTTGGGCAGTCCTGTCGAATATGAAAAGGTGAATATGCGGCTCGAAAAAGGCAAGAAAATATCGCGGGCCGAACTCGTGCGCAAACTCATCGACATCCATTACGAACGGGTGATCGGCGACCTGCAGTCGGGCACGTTCCGGGCGCTCGGCAACTCCATCGAGATCATGCCGGTGAGCGACACCGTGGTTTACCGCATCGAACTTATCGAAAATACGATCGACACGATCACAAAAATAGACGCCATCACCCGGCAGATCATCGACGAAGTTGAAAACTTTTTCCTTTTTCCGGCCAAGCATTTTATCACCGACAAGCCGCAGATAGAGCGGGCTGTCCGGGGTATTCAGTCCGAACTCAAAACCCGGCTCGAAGAGTTCAACAAAGAAGGCAAGCTTCTCGAGGCAGACCGCTTGAAGCGCCGCACAAGCTACGACTTGGCGCTCATAAAAGAAATCGGCTACTGCAACGGCATCGAAAATTATTCGCGGCATTTCTCCGGCAAGCCCGCAGGCGAAGCGCCCGACACGCTGCTTTCATATTTTCCGCACAAAGCCGATGGCACAGCCGATTTTCTTACTATCATAGACGAATCCCACGTCACCGTGCCGCAACTCAACGGCATGTACGCCGGCGACAAGTCGCGCAAGGACACGCTCGTCGAGCACGGTTTCCGTTTGCCATCGGCCAAGGACAATCGGCCGCTCAAGTTCAATGAATTTGAAGAGCGAGTCGGCCAGACCATTTATACTTCTGCCACACCCGGCAAATACGAAACTGCAAAAAGCGAGCAGACTGTCGAGCAGGTCATCCGTCCGACCGGCCTTATCGACCCGCAACTCATCATCCGGCCGGTTGTTGAAAAGGGAAGCTATAAAGGCCAGATTTTCGATTTTATAGAAGAGGCAGAGAAAGTGATCAAGCACGGCGGCCGTGTCATTGCCACGACTCTTACAAAGAAAATGTCGGAAGATCTGAGCGAGTATCTGAAAGAGAAAAAAATCAAAGCCGAATATCTCCACAGCGATGTGAAAACCATCGAGCGCATCCAGATCCTGACAGAATTCCGCCGCGGCAAGTTCGACATCATTGTCGGCGTGAACCTGCTTCGCGAAGGCCTCGACCTGCCTGAAGTGGAATTCATCGGCATTCTCGACGCGGACAAAGAGGGCTTCCTGCGCTCCGAGACGGCGCTCATCCAGACCATCGGCCGTGCCGCCCGCAATATCCACGGCCGGGTTATTCTTTATGCCGACAGGATCACCGGTTCCATGGAGCGCGCAATCAACGAAACCAACCGCCGCCGAGCGATCCAGGTTGCGTACAATACCGAGCATGGCATCACGCCGAAAACGATCATCAAAAAGATCAACGACATCACCGACCAGATCCGAAGCGAGCATGAGAAAACCGTGCGCGAGCTTTTGAAAATAGACAAAACCCGATTCGACAAGGAGCCGAAGAAACTCATCAAAGAAAAAGAAAAGCAGATGAGCGACGCGGTCAAAGTCCTCGACTTCGAAACCGCAGCGCTTTTGCGCGATGAATTGAAAGTGCTTATTGAAACGCTGGAGGCTAAAAAGTAGTTGACAGGTATAGAAAATATGCTTACCTTGTTCTTCAGGGGTTCTTTCTACTCAACAAGGAGAAGTCATGAGCGCAATCATTGTACCGCTAGGTGTCCGCATCCACACTGTCCATGTTCGGGTCAAACCTGCTCGACTATGGCAGGAAGCGGTCAATGCCGCATGTCCAGACACATTTCCTAATAAAATATTAAGAGATGTTGGAAGTTGCTATCCGCCAACTGATACCGATGAAGTCGAAGAAGACCTAGTTCTCCTTAACTACCCAGAAGGAAATGGGAGTTGGGAAAAGGCACTAGCCTGGTCTTCCGAGAAAGGGCTCAAGAATACGGCTCCTCGGGAAGTGTTTGCTGTTGGTGAACAACATCCAAATCTTAATCGAATACTCGCAATCAATCCAATGTATGTTGTAAGTACAGCTGAGTGTGTTATCGGTGACGGACGTCGAGCATGCTGTGTCTGGTGGTATGCCTCGGATCGCCAGGCGGGCTTCGAACTGCTCAACTACTTTGGCCGCTCGGTCGGCTGGTTTGCTTTTCGCAAGCCCGTTAAGCCCTAGCCCTTTGAACCCAGGAAGTTGATCGTCCATTCCAACTCCGCGTCATGCTTGATGCGGGGTTTTTCTTTTGACAACTCTGCGCCGTTGCTGTAAAAATAGTACAGATTCGCACCAAAAAACACTCTACAAGAAGGAGGTTGCTGTGAGTGACCACAATCGAAAGAAGAGAAAGAAGCTGCCGATGGCGGCATGGCGGCTAGAGCGGCGGCAGCGGAACCCGGCCATGGACGAGCTTCCGCAATGGAAAGTCATCTTCCATTACCCGATCCCGGATGGCCTGACATTCGATAATGTGGCCGAGGCGATCCATACGATCGCGCACTTTCCGAAAGGGGAAGTGTGCAGGATCATCGAGGAGTACTGGAGCTGTGACAGTTTTCTGATCCTTATTACTCATTACGAGCGGGCTGAGCTCCTCGAAGAGCAGTTTACCCGCGCGAAACTCAAAGTAACGATCGAGCCGGTGTCTGTTTAATTTAACGTGGGGGAATCACAGCGAAAAACCTCAAGCCGCAGAGCAGACTCTGCGGCTTTTTTATTCAGCAGGCTCAGCATCTTGACAAGCTCGTTAAATCTGCTATTATGTCGCGCAGAACGCCGTTGATTTAAGATTCCGCCAGTGTGGTGGACTCGGAGAGTCAATCTGTCCTTTCATGGAGGAGAGC
>JARIGY010000055.1 GCA_029288535.1 Candidatus Tayloriibacteriota bacterium
AAGGTATACTATAGGAGTAATCATTAAAATTTACACTATGGGAAAATCAAGCATATATGCAAAGGTCACTGTTGCAGCACTTGCCGCCACTCTGACTTTGAGCGCGTTTAGTATCGTATTCGCGGAAGATTCGGCAACTGTCGGAGTAGATACTCACATTCAGGATCTCCGGTCGGAAAATCGGACAATGCACGCAAGCAGCACTGAGGCAATGCGCGACATGCGAGCCTCGACAACTGCGGCAATGCGCGCAAATCGCGACGAGATAAAATTGGAGGTTAAAGCCAAGCTCGACGCGCGCAGACAGCAGAATGTCCAGAAAGTCATCGCCAACCGCATCAACGAGCACCAGAAACTCATCACGGCGCAGAATAACCGGATCGCGCAAATCGTCATTGTTTCTGCCAAGATGAAAGCAGCTGGCAAAGACACCACAGCAGCAGACGCGAAATTGACTGACGCAACGCTCCAGCTTACCAATGCCACAGCAGACCTCGCCACGATAAACGCAAACGCCTCGACAACCGTCACTTCAAGCAATCCGGGAGAGAAACTCGGCCAGCTCAAAACTCTTTTTGACAAAGTGAATGCGGACATCAAAGCGGCACACCAGGATATTTCCGATGCGATCAAGGCGCTGGAAGCTCTCGGCGATGTGAAATTCGACACGCACGCCTCAGTCGAAGCGTCATCAACATCTTCAAATCAATAATATGAAAAAAACCCTTATTACAATCGTTATTGTCATCATGGTCGCTCTCGGTATTTACGCATTCTTCGCCCGATCCAATAATTCTGTTGATCAGCAGGCAACGACATCAACCGATGTTTCGCAGGCTTCCACTTCCGATACGGCATTGAGCGCACTTGATAGGGAGAACAACTCCGACAACTTCACTGCGGTTGATTCGAGTTTCAACGCAGACGTGAACGCAGCGGCACAATAATCTGCAAAGACGGCAGATACTCAAACCCCGGGCTTTGCTCGGGGTTTTTGGTTGCAAAATTAGGAATTTCGGTTACACTGAATGCTCAATAACTTAAGCTATATGGCAGACGCATACACAAATATCAAATCCGAAAAGAAGGAGAATTCAGAGGTGGAAGTGACCGGCGAGATCACCGTAGAAGCCGCGGCCGACTACCGCAAGAAAGCCCTGAAGGAAATCGGCAAGACCATGACCGTTGACGGTTTCCGCCAGGGCCATGTGCCGGAGAAAATCATCATCGAAAAAGTCGGCGAAGCCTACCTGCTTGAGGAAGCGGCCGAACTCGCCCTCAAGGATATCGCACCAAAAATCATCGAAAAGGAAGCGCCAAACTATGTCGGCCGGCCCCAGATCGAGATCACCAAGCTTGCCGCCGGCAACCCGATCGGCTTCAAGATAACCATCGGCATTCTGCCCGAGTTCAAGCTTCCCGACTACAAGAAAATTTCAGCGGAAGAAATGAAAAAGAAGGAGCCGGTTCCCGAGATTACCGAGAAAGAGATCGACGATGTGATAGTGGAAGTGCGCAAGCAGCGCGCCCATCACGCGTTTCACGCGGCAAATAAGGACACTCCCGGCCACGACCACAGCGAAGAAGCGATGGCGGCGCATATGCCGGAATTCAACGATGAGTTTGTAAAAACCCTGGGCGCATTCGAATCCGTCTCCGATTTCCGCGAGAAAGCAAAAAGCAATATGCAGAAGGAAAAAGAGCATAAGAATATCGAGAAGCGCCGCGGAACATTGCTCGAAGCCATCGTCGCCAAAACAGATATCGAGCTTCCCAAAGCGATCATCGATGCCGAAATCGAACGGATGTTCGGCCAGTTTGAAGCGGACATCTCAGGCATGGGTCTCAAAGTTGAAGATTACCTGAAGCACATCAAGAAAACTCCCGAGGAACTTCGCACCGACTGGCTGCCCGATGCGGAAAAGCGCGCAAAGCTCAACCTCATTCTGGTTGAAATCGCCAAAACCGAAAGCATCCACGCCGACAAGGAAGCGGTAGAGCTTGAAGTCAAAAACCTTGCCGAGCGGTTCAAGGATGTCGACCCGCTCCGTGTCCGCGCGTACGTCGAGCACTCGCTCACTGTCGAGAAAGTCATTCAGTTCCTGGAATCGCACGCGTAGAGCTTCTTTCATCAAACTTCGTAACAGCCAAAG
>JARIGY010000060.1 GCA_029288535.1 Candidatus Tayloriibacteriota bacterium
TCGGAGATGTGTATAAGAGACAGGTATTCACCCATCGCACAACCAGCATAGGGGGCAATATATTGCATAGCAGCTGGATCAGATGCCGTTGCTGCCACAATAATCGTATGTTTTAACGCATTATTTTCTTCTAATTTACGAACCACTGAAGCAATCGAAGACGGGATCTGGCGGCCGGGGATATTTAAGAAATTTCCTGAGGTCAGGTATGGCGGTGCAACGAAACTTTTCTTGCCGGACGAGCGCAGGAACGACCAGGAATTATTTTTCAGGAAACTTGTGCAAAAGATAGCGCCGGAAGCGCTTTCGGAAAATCTGATCCGGGCTCGGCTGGTTCACGGTAATAGTATATTAACCATAGACGAAGCATTTTTAAAGCTTGATCAGGACGCGCGCAAAGAAAGAATAAAAAACACCGACGGATTGATAACGAATGTTTCAAATACCGCGCTCTCCGTAACCGCTGCCGACTGCACGGCGGTGGCGCTTTACGACCCGGAGCATGGAGCGATCATTTTGCTGCATGCCGGCTGGCGCGGCACGGCGGGCGGTATCGTCAAATCAGGCATGGAAAAAATGCAGAAAGAATATGGCACAAACCCGGAACATGTTCTAGCTTCAATTGGTCCGTCTATTTCCGCGGGCGATTACGAAGTCGATACGCTTGTCTACAAAAAGTTCGCCGAAGTTTATATTCAAAAAGATCTGGATTTATTTTTTACATTAAAAACTAATGATAAATATTATCTGAACGTACCGCTTGCGATCAGGCTTCAGCTGATTCATTCTGGTATCTCTGAAAATAATATAGAAGTGTCTGATTTCAGCACCAGTAAAAATACCGACCTTTTTCCCTCGGCCCGGCTTGCCGGCGGTGTCGCCAATGTCGACCCGAGTGTTTTTGTCATGAGCATAAGTGCAAAGAACTAATTGCATTTATTGTCCAGCATGGTTTCGGACTTCTGCTATACTTTGAACATGAAAATTGTTTTAACCGGCGACCCGAGCGTGCGGAAGACAACGGTGATAGGACTTGGAAGACAAAGCGGTTGGAGATATTATTTTCCATGATCGCGGAATCGTAGACGGGTATGCGTACTGCAGGATCTGCGGCGTTCCCGCGCCCCAGCCCATACTCGACAATGCCCGAAACAGATATGACAAAATATTTTTCCTGGAGACGCTCAATATGTATGTCGAGGACGGTGTCCGTTCGCGGACATTGGAAGATGCGGGGAAAATACATGCTGAAATAAAAGAAGCATATCTGCAATTCGGCTATGAGCCCATAACCATACCGGTGCTTCCTCCCGAACAGCGGGTTGATTTCATACTGAATCTTATCAGGTAACGAGCGATGTCATTTGCCTTTTTCCTTATATCGCATAGTATCTAGCAAGAACTGAACATTCACCATTTTACCGGAAGGAAGTGTCTCATGGTCAAGTTTTCAAACGGCCACTGTTTCGATTACATGGTGGCAAGCGGCGCGCTCGGTTTCGCTGGGAAAGGCTGGTTTTGGGAACGGCCGCTCGTGTGGCTCGGACTCATCAAACCCCGGCTTTTTACGGTCGTCACCAAGACGCTATCGGTGGATCCGATACCCGGCAATCTCAACTGGCTGAACCCGTTTACGTGGGTGCCATGGAGTCCGTGGTCCTGCGTCCGCTTTATCAAAGGCGGCGCCGTCAACAAAGTCGGGCTTACTAACCCCGGCTTTCACTGGTGGTGCAGGAAGATCGGTCCGAAGGTCGACCACAAAAAGCTCGCGCTTGTCGCGTCCATTTTTGGAACCAAACCCGAGCTTGTCTTCATGGCAAGTTGCCTCAACAAGTTCGATCTGGTAGGTATCGAGGTGAATCCATCCTGTCCGAATACCGGCCATGGGTTCGATGCCGTTGAAAGCATTGTAGACAGTGTCAAAGCTGTCTGCGAAGTTTCAAAGCATCCTGTCATCATCAAGCTTTCGGTCGCTCAGGATTATTGCGAGATTGTGCGGCAGCTCGAAGGATATGCCGAAGCGGTCTCGCTCAACAGCGTGCCGTTCGAATTGGCTTTCAAAGCATCGAACGGACAGCTTCGTGAAAGCTCGCCGCTCTCGCGCTTGGAGAAAAGAGTTGGAGGTGGCGGAGGCGGTGTTTCCGGCAAGCCAGCACAGAAGCTCAACTGGCTGGCGGTCCATCAGCTTGCGGTTCATGTTCATGCAATGCCTGTCATTGCTCCAAGCATCATGCGTTTTGATGACTTGGCTCATGTCCGAAAAATCGGTGCCGGAGCAGTGAGCTTCGGCGCGATCCATTTGCGGACACCATGGAAACCGACCGCTATTGTCGAGCAGGATATGGCTTTCGAAGAAGAGTCTGCCCGAATCGGCTGGTAACCCAGCAAGAAAGGAGATCTGGCTATGGAAACTGAATTTTCCGAAGGTGTCGAAGTCGACGCCTTGGCTAACGTTCACAGTCATTTACGGGAAGGTGATGTCGTCGGTCCGCTCATTGAGAGAGCGATCGAAGGCGGAGCCGACGTGCTTCTGCCGATGCCGAACACAAACAAAGGCCTGACTTCGCCTGAAGAGGTGATGGAATACTGCAGGATGGTACAGAGTTTGGTGCCGGAAGGCGCGGAGATGCAGGTCATCCCGACCATGATGGTGACCGAACAGACTACGTTCGGTGATATTGATGACATGGCTGATGCGGGAATCAAAGATGTCAAAGTCTACCCGCTCAACCGCACGACCAAGTCGCACAACGGCGTGCGTCATTATGGCAAGCTGCTGAATGGCGTCTTGAAACGGTGCGGCAGGCGGAAAGTGAAGATTCACTTCCATCCCGAACACCCGTCGATGACTTTCAGCAACCGGGATGCGGAATTCGCTTTTTTGGCGATCGCTGACATGGCTCTGAATGAAACCGAAACGGTTGTCATTTGGGAACACGGCACCGACAGCCGCTGTATTCCTCATTGGAAAGACATGGCGATGAGTGGCAGGTTCCATGTGACCCTGACCGCCCATCATCTGGCGAGCAATGAAGATGCGACGTTCGGCGATGTCCGAGCGGTGTGCAAACCGCCGATCAAAACCGAACAGGACCGGCTTGACCTCATCCGTTTTGTCGAAGAAGACAACGAATGGGTTATGGCCGGACCCGACGATGCGCCGCATGATGTTAATGCTAAGCATGTCCATGAAGGCAAGTGCGCATGCGGCGCGTACACTTCGCCATTCCTGCTTCCGCTTTACGCGCATGCTTTGGAAATCATGCTTGAAACCGAAGCGGGCATTGCGGGATTCGTAAATTTCACGAGCCGCAATGCCCGCAGGTTCCATGGTCTTCCGGGAGCTTCGAGGAAGATAAGGCTTGTGCGGAAGCCGTTCATGATCCCGAATTCGTATGCCGTCGGCCCGTGGACAGTCGAGCCATTCTGGGCAAACACGATGATCGACTGGAAGATCGCTTAGGCATATACCCCGCCTGCTCACCGCAGACGGGGTTTTATTTTTAATGCTATACTTTCGCCATGCGATACATGGGCATAGATTTCGGCACGAAGCGGGTAGGGGTGGCAGTCTCGGATTCCGAGAATAAATTCGCCATACCTCATTCCGTTGTCGGCAATACCAAAAGCCTCATGGATGATCTCAATACTGTAATGTGCGAGAACGATGTCGAGGTTGTCATCCTTGGCGAGTCGAAGGATTTCAAAGGCAATGATAATATCGTCATGAAAAAGATCCGGGCTTTCAAAGAAGAGGTGGAAAATAATCTGCACAAGAGAGTGATTTTCGAGCCGGAATTCCTGACGTCGCATCAGGCGGAAAGCATCCAGGGCAAGCACGACCTGCTCGACGCGTCCGCCGCGGCATTGATTTTACAGAGTTATTTGGATAGATTGAATGCATTATGATCAATTACGACGAATTTGCGAAAGTGGAAATAAAGGTGGGGAAAATAGTGAGTGCGGAAAAGATCCCCGATACCGACAAGCTCTTGAAGCTCATGGTTGATTTTGCCGAAGAGGCGCCGCGCCAGATCGTTTCAGGTATCGCCATGCATTTTCCCGACCCGCAGGTTTTGGTGGGCAAGAAGGCGATGTTCGTCACCAACCTGGAGCCGCGCACGATCAAAGGCCATGAGAGCAATGGCATGCTTTTTGCGGTTTCGTCCGAAAGCGCTTTTTCGCTTCTCGAACCTTCCGGAGATATCCCCGTCGGCACCAAAGCAAAATAAAAGAGTGTAGTATACTGAAAGGGAATGAAGACGCATCGAACATCATTTCCGGATCTTTTTCCCGCACCGCATTTCCTCGAGATGCCGTATGTGGGTCTGGATATTTCGGATCAGGTGATCCGTTTTGTCGAACTCAAGCGGGTCGGCGCCCAGTTTCAGCTTGGCCGATACGGCAAGGAGCCGCTGCCAAAGGATGTCATCGAAGAGGGGTACGTGAAAGATAAAGTGCAATTTGCGGAAATCCTTACGCGCATCCAGCAAAAATACAATCTCGATTTCATCAAGGCATCATTGCCCGAAGAAAAATCATATCTTTTCAAAATCGATCTGCCGATGATGCCGGAAGCCGATATCCGCGGCGCATTACAGTTTAAAATCGAGGAGAACGTGCCTATTTCCCTCGCAGACGCAATCTACGATTATCGCATTCTCAAAAACCCCGAGCCCGGCGACAAGACTCTCAAGGTGAGCGTTACTGTCGTGCATACCAAGATGGTCCAAAGCTATCTCGACGCATTCAAAACGGCCGGCCTTACCGCGATCGAGCTGCAGGTGGAGTCGCAGGCGTTTTCCCACGCCGCGATTCCGCATGATGCCGACGAAACGTACATCCTCATTTCGATGCGCGAGAACCGCACGGTGCTTGCCATCGTTTCGCAGCAGGAAGTCCAATTCACTTCTACGCTTGCGATCGGCGGAGACACGATCGCTTCGTCCATCGGCAAGAACCTAAATGTTGACGCGGCCGAAGTGGAAAAGATCCGCGAAGGCAAAGAAGTCCGCCAAAGCAATGAAATGTTCCTTTCACTCGTGAACGCGGCTTCGGCCCTTCGGGATGAAGTCCAGAAACTCCTGGCCTATTGGGACAATCACAGCCAGGAGCACGGACTCAACCGCACCATCGAAAAAATAATCATTTCCGGTTCCGATGCCATGCTCGGCCTGGACGATTACCTCAGCCGTTCGCTCGACATGAAGGCGGCGCTTGCCGATCCGTGGGTCAATGTTCTCAGCATTAAGAATTATATTCCGCCGCTTACCTTGCGCGAAGCATTGGATTACTTGCCTGCGCTCGGCCTGGCACTGCCTTATGATTAACCTACTTCCGCCAAATGAAAAAAGGGAGCTCGACCGCGAATACCGCCTTCGCCGCGTGGCTCTGGCGCTCTCGGCTGCGATCGGGCTTGTTGCGGCAGCGCTTATCATGATGGCTCCGATCTATATCACCACGGCATTCAAAAGCCGGACGATCAACGCCGGCATTGCTTCCGCCGTAGCCAAAGACGCTTCCGACGAGCTGCAGTATAAAAAGCAGATCGACGAAGCGAAGTTCTTATTGAAGCTGCTTAAGCCGCAGGATCAGGGGGAAACAGCATCCGCCATCATCGCCATGCTGACGGCAGACAAGACAAGCGAGATTAAAATCACTTCGATTTCATATACGCAAAACGCGCCGGGAGCAACGGTAGTGGTGCAGGGAATGGCAAAGACCCGCGAAGATTTGTCGGCCTATACCACGACGCTCTCCCAGGAAAAAAGCATCAAAAACGTAGACGTGCCGGTCTCGAACTTTACCAAGGATACCGATATTTCCTATACATTTACGATAACTGCCAACTGATATGAAATCCCGCACCCGCACACTTTGCATCACGCTTTCCATCGTCCTTCTCGCCGGGCTGCTCGGCTGCGTCGGTTTCTGGCTGCTCATACGGCACAGCGTCAACGCCGTATATGCGTTTGAAAATGCTGCCAAAGAACAATCGGCGCAACACGAAGACAGTGTCGCTCTCAAGGCGCTTCTCTCCGGCGTAGGTCCCGACCTCGACACGCTCAAAACGCGGGTTGTGGATGCAAATGGTACGGTGCCTTTCATCAATTCCATCGAGGCGCTGGCCCGTCAGGCCGGAGCGAAAGTCAATATAGACAGTGTCAGCGTCGGGCCTGCCTCTGCGGAAGGCGACAGCTTCGAGCAGCTTAACCTTGCGGTTTCAACCCAGGGTTCATGGAGCCAGGTCGGCACGTTTCTGGCGATGATCGAATCATTGCCATACAAGGTTGAAATCCCGTCAGTATCGCTTACCCAAGGCGCATTTTCAGAAGCTCAGGGCAGTACGACAAGCAAGACGGTGATCCAATGGAAGGGTTCATATACGCTCAGCGTCCTTAAAAACAAATAAATTACCGTGAAATTTTTTACTTCAGGATCAATAGATTTCAAACATCTCTTTCACCGCAATACGGGCATGATCCGCCATGCGCCGCACCGCGACTGGCTTGTCATCATTGCGATTTTCGGCGCCGGGTTCGTCCTTGTCGTTTTGACCGGAATATACCTCTTCCGCGGCGTTTCAGACGGCGTATTGTTTGTGCCGAGTTCAACCGACAGTGTTGCGGTTCCGTCGTCCCTCGACCGCGCATCGCTTGTCAGCACCATGTCGTACTATACCGACAAGGCGGCCAAGCTCGAAACTCTCAAGTCATCGCCGCTCAACCTGATTGACCCGAGCATTTAATGGCGCTATAGTTCGACTTGCTCACCACGAGTAGTTTCGCACGCCCCCGTAGTTCAATGGATAGAACAGCGGACTTCTAAGCCGTTAATGTAGGTTCGATTCCTACCAGGGGCACCTTTGTAAGTAGCATTTTTCAAAAAATTCTGTATAGTGTGGGATACGGGCGATTAGCTCAGTTGGTAGAGCAATCCGTTTACACCGGAAAGGTCGCAGGTTCGAGTCCTGCATCGCCCACACGATACAATCTTGCACTATTTTGCCTTTTGAGTACTATAGCCGGAGAACCAGTAAACCTTAACCAGGAGCAGTCATGCCAGTGCCAGTGGATAGCGACATCGTCTTGTTTTACGAGTCTGAATTTTACATGTTTTCCAATTTCTCTGCGTTTGCCATTCGGTGGGATGGAGAATTTTGGATGACGACCGAACACATCTATCAGGCTGAAAAGTTTGAAGACCCAGAGATCCGTCACAAGATCAGAATGGCGCTCTCGGCGCATGATGCCAAAAAGATCGCCAAGCTTCACGACCGCGCGAAGCGTTCGGATTGGGCCAAGATCAAGCTTGCTGTGATGGAAAGAATCCTGCGCACTAAGCTTGAGCAGCATTCCTATGTCAGGGAAATGCTTCTCGCAACCGGTTCGCGCGAACTCGTCGAGGATTCGCCGAAGGATTCGTTCTGGGGACGCGGTCCAGATCATTTGGGGCATAATCACCTCGGCAAGCTCTGGATGAAGCTGCGCAGCGAAATTTACCAGGAGTCCTTATGACGCTTGAGAAGATCAAAGCAGTGGCCGAAGCCCATGCTCAAATGCTCAGCAATCACGGCACTCGTGTCCGCATGATGGGCGATAGCGAGCCGTTTTCAGATGACCCGAATATCGCTCGCAGCCAGATGCTCGGTCACGCATATCATCTTTGTTTGCACAGCATTCCCGGATTGTTGCGCGATACTCAAAAAATGGCCGACGCCGTTAGTCGTGAAGAGCACCACGGCAAGATCGGCCGTCATCTCGGTTCGGCCCAAACCCTTTTGTGGATGGGAGGGCTGTGCACTTTGAGCCAGCTCAAAAACATGAACCGCCCCAACACTGGTTAGGGCGGTTTTTTATTTATAGCCACCCGGTCGCTTATTTCATGCTACTATATTATTTATATGAGAGAAATACTCTGCATAGTTACGGGCAGTGTCCAGGGCGTGCTCTATCGGCGCTTCATCCAGATGAAAGCCCAGGAACTCGGCCTGACCGGCACCGCCACCAACCTCGAAGATGGCACAGTGGAAGTCGTGGCTCAGGGCAATGAAGCCGACCTGCGCATCCTGCTCGAGTCGATCTACGCCGGCACCGAAGAGGCCGAAGTCGATAACGCCACCGTCCAGTGGGGTCCGATGACCGAAAAACTGCCGGATTTCACGATTTTATAAATATAATTTCTACGTCATTAAAAGTGTGGTAGAGTTGGTATTATAAAATTAATCAAAAATATATGAGCAGCGAAATGGATAGTCTTCATCGGGAGGAACAGAAACTTGAAGCAGATCTGAGAAATGCCAATGCTGGAGTAACAAAAGCCGAAGCGGTTGTTGCGGGAATTGAAACAAAAATCCAGGAAGTGAAACGCAAAGAGATCGAGGCTAAGGAAAAAGAAGTAAATCAGCTGAAAATTGCAGCACAACAGGCAGAAAAAGCCGCGGCTGAGAAAAAAAGAAAAGACGAAGAAACAAAAAAAGCTGCAGAAAGAGCGGAGAAAATGAAAGAAGAAGCGATGCGCAGAAAGGCGGCATAAGACATGGACATAGAAATCCTTTACGAAGACAAGAATATCGTTGCGATCAACAAGCCGGCCGGGCTTGTTGTTCATAGTGACGGAAGGACGGCAGAACCGACGCTTGTCGATTGGATTTTGGAAAAATATCCGAAGATCAAGGAAGTGGGGGAGCCGATGCGGCTGCGCCCGGAATTTGTGAAAGGCGGCGAGGAAGAGAAAATCATCTACCGCCCCGGCATCGTCCATCGCCTGGA
Organism: Candidatus Tayloriibacteriota bacterium; assembly: GCA_029288535.1. GTDB lineage: Bacteria > Patescibacteriota > Minisyncoccia > Phycocordibacterales > JAKAEA01 > JARIGY01. The sequence goes on from JARIGY010000060.1 coordinate 8,772, forward strand.
CAGGGAAACATCCGGCGCGCTCGTCATCGCCAAAACGCAGGAAGCGTTCAATCATCTCAAAGAGCAATTCCAGGAGCGCAAAACCAGGAAGATCTACCACGCGTTTGTCTACGGCGAAATAAAAGAGGACGACGGAGTGATAGACCGGCCGATAGCAAGAAGCCGCAAGGATTTCCGCCTCTGGTCTGCCCAGCGCGGCGCCAGGGGAGAAGCGAGGGAAGCGATAACGGCGTTCAAAGTCCTGCATCGCACCGACGTCGGCAACATCAACGCCGGCTTTTCCTACATTGAAGTTCGACCCAAGACCGGCCGCACCCATCAGATCAGAGTCCACATGAAAGCCATCAACCATCCGCTGGTCTGCGATAGTCTTTATGCTCCGAAACAAAAACCGGCACTTGGTTTCAAGCGCCTGGCCCTTCATGCCCGCTCACTCGAATTTACCAACCTTGCCGGCAAGGTTATTACTGTCGAAGCACCCTTTCCGGAGGATTTTCTCAAGGCGCAGAAATACTTCGACCCAGCCTAGTTGCCATATTTTCCGCCCTGTGTTAGATTAGTGTCTACCTATATGAACGCAACACCCATCACCATTTCACCCGTAAACGTAAGCCAGCGAAAGTCGCTTGACCTTCGCGCAGGCGACACTGTCAAGGTTTGGCAGAAGATCAAGGAAAAGGCCAAGGACGGCGGCGAAAAAGTCCGCCTCCAGGCTTTTGAAGGCCTCGTTCTTGCCCGCAAGCACGGCACCGAAGCCGGCGCTACATTCACTGTCCGCAAAGTCGCTTCGGGTGTCGGCGTAGAAAAGATCTACCCGCTCTACTCTCCCAACATCGACAAGATCGAGATCCTCCGCCGCGCCAAGCTCTACCACATCCGCGAAAAGGCCGCAAAGGAGATCAGCCGGGAAATGCGCCGCGTCATCAAGCTCAAGCCCGCAGAACTCGAAGTTGAAGCGGCAGCAGCCGAAGCCGCTCCGGCAGAAGCAACCGCATAATGCAATTGCACAATCCGCTTCAGGCGGATTTTGTTTTGCCGAGTCCGATCGAAAGAAAAATAAGCGCATACGTCATAGAGAGGGCAGGTCGAGATTATTTAGACTTAATCCTCAATCTCTATGTGGCAAAATTGGGTTAACCTTATTCTGGGCCTTTGGATCATCCTTTCCGCGTATCTCAACATGTCGCCGTCGTCTTTGGCAACCAACCTGACGATCAGCGGACTGCTCGTCGCGGCGCTCGCGCTCTGGGCAGCCCTCCAGTACCGAAGCAAAAGCGGCAATATGTATAGCGGCAGGGACACGCACAGCCATGCTTAGCGGTCCACGGACTCTCTAGAGAAGCACAGAAAAGCGCAAGATAAACTCCGCAGAAAAGCGGGGTTTATTTTTGATATGCCGCTCTGCATTGATTTTTTTCTAAAAACGGTTACTATAGCCATACAACCCGCCTTCGCTCTACATGAGCTACGGCGAGGCAAGGCGCGCAGGTGGCGAAATTGGTAGACGCACTACCTTGAGGTGGTAGCGCCCTCACGGGCTTGGAGGTTCAAATCCTCTCCTGCGCACTCGGTTATTTATATGGTGCTTATAGTGTAATGGTTAGCACTAGAGTTTGTGGAACTCTCAGTCTGGGTTCAAATCCCAGTAGGCACCCCAAAGTCAGCAGCAGGTTTTAAGACTGAGTTTCCTCAGCAGAAGAGAGGGCACGGAAGCTCTTAAAGTTACTCTAGACGTAGACCCAGCAAGCAAAACTTGTCTGGGTCTTTTTTATAAATATTTTATCTTGGTACTGTATAATAAGTTTACAATGATCATTTTTCTTAACGGCTCAATAAATGCAGGTAAAAGCACGATATCAAAACTGCTGGTGGAGAAGCTTCCAAGTACTGCACTAGTAGAAATAGATGCGTTGCGAGAAATGATTGCATGGATGCCCTTACATGATTCTATTCCTCTGAATCTAGAAAATGCAGTTTCTGTCATACATAATTTTGTTAAACGTGGATTAAATGTGATTGTTCCGTATCCACTTTCACAGAAAAATTACGAATATATGCTTGAAAGCCTAAAAGATCTTGATGAGAAGATGTATGTATTTACGCTTGCACCTAAACTTGAAAAAACTTTAACAAATAGAGGTTCGCGCGAACTTGTTGATTGGGAAGTGGTAAGAATCAAGGAACAATATGAAAAGGGGATTCATAACCCAAGTTTTGGAGAAGTTATAGATAATTCTCAGCAAATTCCAGAAGAAACTGTTAACTATATTTTAAATAAAATTAAGTCATGAATATCAAACTTGATGTAAAACCTTTTCAAGAAACACTTCATGCAGACATGTGCGGTCCAGCTTCATTGAAGATAGTAATGGATTACTATGGAATGGATAAGAGTGAAAAAGAATTAGCAGAGCTCACTAAACTAGCGCCTGGTCTCGGTGTGGATGATAAGAATATTGCTAATGCAGCTAAATCCCTAGGTTTTAAGGTTGAGACACAAAACGAAAGTAGTTTTGAAGACATTCAAAACTGGCTTGAGAAGGGGGTTCCTGTAATAGTTGACTGGTTTACTCGTGGACGACAAGATTACGATGATTCAGAAGTATCAGATGGGCACTACTCTGTAGTCATCGGGCTTGATGATGAGTATATCTATTTACAAGATCCTGAGACAGGGGGAGAGAGAAAAATTGACCATGAAGATTTTATGAAAGTCTGGTTTGACTTCATGGGTCGTATTCTTAAACCTGAAGAACTTATTATTCGGCAACTCATTGCAATCTATAAATAACATGCCTGAAACAATCTTTGACAAAATAGTAAAAGGGGAAATGAAATCATGGAAGGTCTGGGAAGATGAAAAATATCTTGCGTTTCTCACACCTTTTCCAAATACTCCTGGGTTAACCATTGTTATCCCTAAAATAAATACAGGAGACTATATTTTTAATCTTACAGATCGAAATTATACAGGGTTACTTGAAGCAGCAAAGAAAGTGGCTAAAATTTTGGAGAAAGCTTTTAATACACCAAGAGTCGCATTGATATTTGAGGGAACAGGTATTGCTCATGTCCATGCCAAACTTTACCCCTTACATGGAAAGCTTGCAGGTCAAACAAATATCTGGAGCCCGCATACTGAATTTACTAAAGGATATAAAGGTTGGCTCACTACCGTTGAGGGTCCAAAAATGTCTGACGAGGAATTAGATAAAATTCAGAAACAGATAATTGATGCTCAGAAATAGTATTTATATGAATTCCAAACCTATTATTAAAACTAAAGCAGTCTGCATTATTACTAGAAATGGTAATGAAATTCTAGCAGGAGCTGGCGGACGAGACGATGTTAAAAATGAATTATTTGGAAGATTAGTGGGTGGAGGTGTTGAGTTCGGTGAAACTTCAGAAATAGCCGTACGGCGTGAGTTCAGAGAAGAGCTCAATGCAGAATTAGAAAATCTAGAACTTCTAGATGTCATAGAGAATATTTTTACATCTAATGGTGAACAAGGGCATCAGATTATGTTTGTCTATAAGGGTGACTTTGTAAATAAGGACTTGTACAAAGAAGATAGAATTAAAATTTTAGATACTCTTAATGATGCTATCTGGTACCGTATTGAAGATTTGCTAAGTGGTAAGACAAAAGTTTATCCAGTATTGGATTACGGAGCTATTATTGAAAATAAATGAACCCCTTACCCGAGCTATTATCAAGAATTGAACGGCTTATCGGTTCAAAACCAATAACGTGGAAAGCTATACAAAAAGGCTACACTCAAGCAGAGCGGTATGTTATGCAATTTGAAGATGACACGTCTGCTTTTGTAAAAGTTGCCACAGAGGTAGAAACTATAAAATGGCTTCGAGACGAACATAAAGCATATTCAGTTATCAAAGCTGATTTTATGCCTCAAATAAAAGCATGGGAAGATGGTGAATTTCCAATACTGATATTGGAGGACTTAAGCGCTGGGGACTGGCCTCCACCATGGACGACAGATAAAATCCAAAAAGTTTTTGATACATTAAAGAAATTAGCGGCAATAAAAACAGAAGGAGAGTTCCGTTCGTTAACCGGCATCAAAGCTAATGTATCGAGGTGGGCAGATATCGAAAAAGATCCAGCGGGATTTTTAAGTCTGGGATTAGTAACAAAGGAATGGTTAGAAAAATCATTGCCGATACTTATTAAGGCAGAATCGGCAGCTGTACTTGAAGGGGATTCGTTGATTCATAATGATATTCGCAGTGACAATATTTGTTTTTCGGGAAATAAGACGTATTTTGTTGATTGGAACTGGGTCGTGAAGGGAAATCCTGTGTTTGATATTCTTGCATGGTTGCCCAGCTTATATACAGAAGGCGGCCCTACACCTTGGAGTTTTAATATTAATGAGCCAGAGTTGATTGCCGGCCTTGCAGGTTTCCATGCTTACCATGCATACCAGCCCGCGAATTTCAAAGGCGCAGAAGCAATAAGGGCATTACAACTGAAATTGTTGAAAGTATATATACCTTGGATAATTGAAGTATTAGATTTACCTAACATCGAAAACAATTAAATATGAAACAACAAATTCTCCTAATCCATGGCGGTAGTACCTTTAATACATACGAAGAGTATATAAATTTTTTGAAGACCAAAGAGGTAACTCTGGAAAAGCTTTTAAGAAAGGATTGGAAGCAGAATCTCCAGGCTGCCATAGGTGATAAGTATCTAGTGGTTGCTCCTCAAATGCCAAATGCTCAGAATGCCCGATATCCAGAGTGGAAAATCAGATTCGAAAGAATTATTCCGGTTCTTGATAAAACAATAATTCTTATTGGACATTCATTAGGCGCTATTTTTCTCGCGAAGTATCTTTCAGAAAATGATGTGTCAAAAAATATAAAAGCTACATTTCTTGTCGCTGCGCCCTATACCGAAACAACAGGGGAATCACTAACAGATTTTAAAATAACAAGTAATTTAAAGAATCTTGAGAGACAAGCTGGAAAAATCTTTTTGTACCAAAGTAAAGATGATCCTGTTGTTATGTATGCTGACTATGAAATCTACCAAAAGGAATTACCAAATGCCGAGGCAAAAATCTTTGAAGATAGGCAGCACTTTAATCAAGCTGAGTTACCTGAAATTATCGAAGACATTCAAAGTCTTGCATAAAATATATCTTATGTTATTGTAATCCTACATGAAAAAGACAGCCATTCAATTCAATAACTGGCATCATAACCACCTTTTACTCGAAGGGGGTTCTTGGCATGTCTTCAACTAATTCAGCACTATCGCTTTATTTCTAGACAAACCACCCTTCGAAAGAGGGGTGGTTTTGTTTTATTCAAATTAACTAATAATTATGAAAAATCTAATAAAAAAACAATTCGTAGAAGACCTATCAAAACTAACATCATTTAAGACGCTAACTTCGGATATTGATGAAAATAAAAGAGTACTGGATTTTATTGAATCAAAAATAAGCCGTAAGGCCATAATAAAAAGAATAAAAAATGGCAGCACTGAATTTCTCATTGCTTCAAATACAGATACAAAAAATCCTGATGTTTGTTTCCTTGTGCATGCGGATGTGGTGGCTGGAAAGCCTAAGCAATTTGAAATGAAAATTAAAAAGAATATCGCATATGGCCGTGGAGTTAGCGATATGAAGTTTTCTATTCCTATCGGTTATATGCTCCTTAACGATCTTATAGAGACAAAATCAAATTTATCATTTGCTTTTGTGGTGACGACTGATGAAGAAACAGGGGGATTTCAAGGAGCCGCTTTTCTTGCAAAACAATACAAGTTTAAGCCAAAAATCCTTATCGTTCCCGATGGTGGGGATAATTTTGTGTTCATAAACAAAGCTAAGGGAGTTTGTGCTCTAAGAATTGATTCAGTGGGTAGACCAGCCCACGCCTCAAGGATATGGAATGGAAAGAATGCTCTCGAGCCATTGATTAAGCTTTGCAATGAAGTGCTTAACAGGTATGAAAAAAATAATAAACAAGAATCAATGAAGACGACGGTCAATATTGGGAAAATGGAAGGCGGTACTTCTGTGAATCAGGTTTGCCCTGAAGCTTTTTGTGCCCTTGATTTCCGTTTTCCTGACACAACGAGCTTCCAAAAAATATTTACTGAAGTAAAAGTCTTAGCTAAAAAAATCGATCCTTCCCTTAAAGTTTCAGTTTATTCTACTGGCGCGCCAACTTCTGTTGATAAAAATAATCCTATCGTAAAAATCTTTATCAGGAACATGGAAAATGCTACGGGAAGAAAAGTTGAAATCAAACCAACGTATGGAGCCTCAGACGCTCGACATTTTGCGCACCTCGATGCTCCTGTCCTTATGATCAAACCGAATGGCGGAGATATCCACGGTGATAATGAAAATATCAATATTGGTTCTTGCTTGCTATTCTATAAAGCTACGCTTAATTTCCTCAAAGAGTTAGAACAGAAAAAAGATATTCTTTCTTGGTGTAAGTAAATAAATACTATCCCAACGCTTGTTGGCGATAGTCTACTGCCTGCACATGTGTGTTGGCAGTACCTGTCGCTGTTCTTTTTCAGGAAAGGAGATCGCTATGCGTCAGTTCATGGATTTGTTCAAGTTCGATTCGTCCAAGGCATTGTTTGTGGGAGTGGAGCGGGAATGTTTCCTGACAGACCTCGGAAATATGATTGTTCCCAAGGCTCCTGCAGTTCTCCGGCATCTTAACGACCCTCTTCGATATGGTTACGAGCTTTCTGCTTGTCAGCTTGAAGAACGGGTGGGGCCATGTGCTGTGGATCAGATTCTTGCAGAGCTTGTCGAGAACAGTCTGAATCTTGATCGGGTTGGATGGCTCATGAATTTCAAGCGACTCCATACAGAAGTCGGTCCCGAGAACATGCCGCTTGACGTCTATCCCGATCCGTCTGGAAGGTACCAAGAAATCGTGAAGACAATGCCACGGCATATTCTTCTCGCGGCCTGCAGAGTGATCGGCACGCACATCCACATCGGGATGTCCGATCATGAAACGGCTCTCAAGGTCTACAACCACGTCATCAAGAAATGTGACTGGTTGTGTGCTCGAGGCAATGGTTCATTTGGTGAACGGCTCGATATCTATCGAGTGGTTGCTCCGGACTGTGACCCTCATCCTTACGCAGACTGGGCAGACCTCTATCGTGTTGCCCTTGAAAAAGGTTTTGATCAAGATCCACGCAAGTGCTGGACTCTAATCAGGATTTCGAAGCACGGCACGATCGAGTTTCGGATGTTCGGTGCGACAGCGTCTCTAGAGAGGATTGTGAGTTGGGCCAAGCTTTGTCACGATTTGTGTAAAGAAGCCCTGGTCTAAAAAGCAGGGGAGTCTCCGGACTCTCCTTTTTTATTATTATTTGTTAAAAATCAGGTTACTCAAAGTACTGTCTCACTTGTCTCATTTTGAGTTCAAGACTGAGGTGCTACCACAACGCTGTGACCGAGAAGCTATCTAAAAATTGCAATCCTAAAATACCCTTACGGGGCTTGAGAAAAGGGGAGTCGCTCAAACATGCATATAGAGACATGAATTGCCCTTATATCGAGTTAGGATCAGACCGAGGTGCTTCCTTTTCTATCATGTAAACTTTCCCGAAAACCCTTGTGGGGTCTTGTGGTAGAATGTTCGAGACACAGTAGGCACCCAGCGATATTTTCTTTATTAAATCCTTTAGCCATAAGGATTTTTTAGTTCTAATCTGATAGACTTTTATTATGTCCATTTTTGACCAAGTTATGACCTTAGAGTTGCCAATAGGAGAATATGCTGTAATTGGTAGTGGCGTAATGTCGGCTTATGGTATTCGAGTACATAATGACGTTGATTTGGTAGTAACTAAAGAATTATATGAAGAACTCAAACAAAAAGGATGGAAAACCAAAATGGTTACCCCAAATTTTGAAGTTATAGAAAATGGAATTTTTGAAGCAAGTCCAGAAATGATAACCTTACCAAATTATAGACCCGATATAAATTCAATGATTAAGAATGCAGATATAATACAAAACATTGCATTTGCATCCTTAAACGATGTAATTGATTTTAAGAGAGCTTTAGGTAGAGATAAAGACTTGGTAGATATTCAATTGATTCAAGCTTATTTATCTAAGAAAAAGTAGTGATACAAATAGTAGCATCATTCCTTCTCTCAAAAATAGTTCTACTTCTTATCTAATAAATATATAGTGCACAGAAGTAGCGGTGTGAATATTATATAGATATACTCAAAGTCTGAAATACTTCTTTCCATTCCATCACTTCAGCTACTAAAGAGTTCCATCCTAGACCGTCTTGGCACCCAACTTTAAAATAATAGACAGGAAGGTTATGAACTGGTTGTTATTCTTTTTAAAATTGGTAGGCTTACGATATGGATAATCTCATTGGTAAGTTTAAACAACATGTTGTAGAGGTTTCAAAGAACCCGAACTTTATACATCATGATTGGTTTGTTGAATATCATTTAAATTTTGTCGAAAAGATTTCTCTTGAACTCTGTGAAAAGTATCCTGAAGCAGATAAAAGCATTGTCCTCATTCTGGTATGGCTTCATGATTATGCAAAGATTTTAGACTTCTCGCGCCAACATGATGTTGTTATGTTTGAAAAGGGAAGAGAAAAACTTTTAGAACTTGGTTTTGGTAAATTATGTGTAGATAAAGTACTGGAATATTTGGATTTATTTGAAAAAAAGATGGAAGTTGATTTAAGGGGTGCACCAATTGAAGTGAAGATAGTTTCATCTGCAGATGCTGCTTCACATCTTATTGGTCCATTCTTTGCTATTTATTATAAAGAGAATGCAAATAAAACTATTCCTGAGTTGATGGAATCAAATTATAATAAATTAAAAAAAGATTGGGATAGAAAGATTGTTTTGCCAGAAATTAAAGATGCCTTTAAAGAACGACATGAGCTGTTTCTTGAGCAGGTAGGTGATTTTCCTGAAAAGTATTTATAAACTCCAATCGCTTCACCACGCCTGCTAGATATTCTTTATCTGTTAAGAAATCAAAAATAGTGGATGGTGACGACCCACGTTCAGAATAAGAAACTATCAGGGGATTGAAATATTGATTATTCTATTAATAAAATAAAAAAGCTTGTAACGGGTTATTACGTTACAAGCTTTATACACTCATGCCGATTGGCAAAACAGCTCAGCGTATCTCCAACCACGCTTTGTCGGACTGAAGCGAGCGATTGGTGAGACCCCACACTCACTAAAATGGGGATCGATCGAAGTCCGTGCTCGAAGTTGCGCTTCGGTCACATTTTCGAAGACCAAGATCTTACTACCCTCGAAGTTGGTGCAGTTAGGGTAGTGGATCCCTGCAACTAAGAATCTCCCGATCACCTTTGTTTTTACGATCTTGAAATTCGCAGGATCAGGATTCGGAAGTGGGGCAGGGGTACGATTTACCAAATCCTCGAGCCCTGACGATCCAAGTAGATTCAGGCCCATAGCAGACCTCCTTTCAAGGTTCTTGTCCACGATTATATTCTTTCTTTTGACAAAAATAGTCAATATCGTATAATAATCGTTATACAAATATGCAAGAACCACGAAAACATCTTTTAGATCTTGGCCTGAGTGACTCTGAGGTTACTGTTTACTTAGCCATGGTCTCTGGTGCTCGCACAGCAAGAGATCTCGTTAAAGTAACTCGCTTAAAAAGACCAACAGTATATTATGCACTCGGATGTTTAGAAAAAAGGGGATTAACAAGTAAAACTGGCTTGGCAGGTGATAAGAGCTTTTCATTAGAGCCAATTGAGAAACTTTCTATCATAGCTAAAGAGAAAGCTTTAGAGTTTTCTAAATTGCAAAATCATATTGATGAAATGATTCCTGCTTTGTCGGCAACTGCCTCTCCTGCAAATCAAAAACCAACTGTTGCTTTTTATGAAGGTGTAGACGCGGTAAAGAATGCAATTATGGAAATACTGTACTGTAAAAGTAAAAAGATCAATTCAGTGGTTCCAAGGGAAAACTTTTTTTGGCAAATTGGGCAAGATTTCGTTGAGTTGTTCATCGAAGAGCGAATCAAGCGAAATATTAAGACTAAAAACCTTTGGGAAGCGCCTGTAAATAAAACACTTATCAAACAATATTATGAGGGACTGTCTCAAGTCCGAATAGTCCCTGAAGTTATGCATGGAAAGTTTCAGACCACTATTTTTCTCTATGATGATAAGACGCTGTATGTG
>JARIGY010000077.1 GCA_029288535.1 Candidatus Tayloriibacteriota bacterium
TGCTTTCAACCGGGCTTTTCGGCCGCGCTCCCTATAAAAACGTAGTGGTGAACGGAACGATCTTGGCGGAAGACGGCCAGAAAATGTCCAAGCGGCTCAACAACTATCCTGAGGTTTCTGTCGTGCTCGACAAGTATGGCGCCGACGCGATGCGGTTCTATCTCATGTCGTCGCCGGTTGTCCATGCCGAAGATGCTTCTTTTTCTGAAAAAGGCCTTGATGAAGTTGTCAAAAAAGTGCTGGCGAAGCTTTAAAACGTATACACTTTTTATTCGACATACCAGTCCGAAGAAGTGCCGGAAACAGCTTCTGATTTAAACTCAGCAAAGAATGTGTTGGACCGCTGGATCCTGTCCCGCCTGGCTGAACTTGCCGAAACGGTTACAAAAAATCTCGAGCGGTATGAGATAGACCGCGCGGCAAAACCGATTGTCGTTTTTATCGATGACCTATCCACCTGGTATCTGCGCCGTTCGCGCGACCGCTTCAAAGGCGACAATGAACAGGACAGGCAGAGCGCACTGCGCACTACTCGTTTCGTCCTTCGAGAGCTTGCAAAGCTCATGGCGCCGTTCACGCCTTTTATCGCTGAAGATCTCTATCAGAAAGTAAAGCCCCTCGACTCTGCTCGGGGTAAAGAAAGCGTGCATCTCGAGAGCTGGCCGGAAATGAAAAACCCGGATGCAAAAGCAATCGAAACAATGGCTGGAGTCCGGCAGGCGGTTTCGCTCGGTCTCGAGGCTCGGGCAAAAGCCGGCATCAAGATCCGTCAGCCGCTTGCTAGCGTTATGGTGGGCACTGAAATTCCGCCCGGTTATGACGAACTCGTGACCGACGAACTCAATGTCAAAAAAATCATCGTAAAACCAGATCTCGGCGGACGCGTCGAGCTCGACCTCGCTATAACTCCCGAACTCAAAGCCGAAGGCCAGGCCCGCGAATTCATCCGCGCCGTCCAGGATCTGCGCAAGAAAATGGATCTGAATCCGACTGACGTCGTGTCGCTTTCGGTTTCTGCCGACGCGGCCGGCAAGAATCTCATCGAGTCGTTCAAGACAGTGATCTCTAAAACCGCCCAGCTGAAGGCGATCCATTTCATTGAAACCGACGGCGAAAAAATAACGGTGGACGACCTTTCGTTTGCCGTGAAGGTTGAGAAATAAATGGCCCATCATATCTACACCACCGATGCGTTCGTCGTGGAAAGCGCTCCGTCAGGCGAGGCCGATCGCTTCTTTACGCTGTTCACGGAAGATCTCGGCCTTATCCGCGCTGTGGCAAAAGGCGTACGCCTGCAAAAATCGAAACTCCGCTACAGCCTCCAGGATCTCTCCTTAAGCAAAATATCATTTGTCCGCGGCAAGGAAGTGTGGCGCATAACAAGCGCGCATATTGAAGATGACCTGTATCGCCGACATCAAGGGAATGCGGCCGTCGTGCATGTCATCGCCAAAGTGCTCGGGCTGATCAAGCGCCTCGTGACAGGAGAACAGAAGGATGAAAAGCTTTTTTCCATACTGGCTCAGGCGTTTGCGTTCCTCGAAACGCGCGCCGAATGGAAGGATGAATTGAAATTGTTCGAGATCATTGTCGTCCTGCAAATTCTCGATAATCTTGGCTACCTTTCCCGTAAGCCCGAATTCCGGCGTTTTCTTTTTGAGCCGTGGTCTGCCGAACTCCTTTCGGCAATGGAAGAGCATAAAGCCCTGGCGCTCAAAGAAATCAACAGTTCGCTCAAAGAAACCCAACTTTAGCGTGGTATACTGTATTTCGTGAACGAACCCGACTCAAAAAAACCGACCAATAGGATCACCGACCTGCAGAAAGGGCTTTACGGACGGGATTTCAAGACAAAGCTTCCGCCGACCCAGCAGCGCTTTTCTCCGCATGAAGGGCCGGACGTGGAAAAAATCTGGCATCATGCGGATCGGCCGGCTGATGCTCCGTTCGCGCCCCAGGTCACGAAAGTCGTGGCCGGCACTTTTTTTCGCAGGATCCTGATCATCGCTTCCATTTTCTTCGTCGTTTCGGCCGGGCTGCTCGTGTACATGTTTTACGGCGGCTGGAATGTGATCTCGGCTGAGAATGTGGATATCAGCTTTCTGGGTCCGGTTACGATTTCGGCCGGTGATAAGTTGGCTTTCAACGCGGTTATTTCAAATCAGAACCGCTCGGCGATTGAAAATGTAACACTGTTTATCGACTACCCGGACGGCACAAAAGACGCAGAAGTTATTACGACAGATCTTCTTCATGACAAGCAAAACATCGGAGAAGTTCTTTCAAAATCAAGCAAAAGTTATACTGCAAAGTCGATCCTTTTCGGAGAGCTCAACTCGCAGAAGAGCATCAAAGTGGCGGTAACGTACGGCCTCAAGAATTCAAACGCAACCTATCGCAAGGAGAAGACTTACGACGTCAGCATAAGCTCGACTCCGCTTTCGGTTTCGGTGGCATATCCGCAGCAGGCGGTGAGCGGGGATCAGGTAGACAGCACGGTGACTGTCACGTCCAACTCGAGCGTTCCGCTTACCAATGTGCTTTTGCAGGCGGACTACCCGTTCGGTTTTTCTTTCGGCAGTGCCGAGCCGCAGCCTACCTATGACTCGAATTTCTGGCTGATACCGACCCTCAATCCCGGCGAGAAAAAAGACTTTACGATTCATGGCACACTCCAGGGAGAGCAGGGCGATGAGCGGGTGTTCCGCTATACGGTCGGCGCTCAGGACGCGAACAATAACAAAGCCATAGCGGTAAAATATCTGTCGCAATCCGAGTCGGTCTTTATCCAGAAGACGCCACTCGCTGTCTCGGTCGTTTTAAATGAAAGTACCAAGCCGGTATATGTTACCAGCCTCGGAGACAGTATCCTGACCAATATCAATGTGACCAACAATATGTCGACGCGGGTGACGAATGCAGTCGTGCAGGCTGTGTTTTCCGGCCAGCTTTTCAACCCCGCAAGCGTCAGCGTGGGACAGGGTTTTTTCCAGTCGGTAAACAATACCGTCACGTGGGATAAGGTTTCCAACCCCCAGCTTGCGTCGCTTGATCCCGGTCAGACGGTTACGCTCGCGCTCAGTTTCGGCACGCTGCCGCCCGGCGCATCGTCCTTCAAGAACGGCAGCATGCAGGTAAAAGCCACGGTGACCGGCGATGACACAAGCCAGTCGAGCGTCTCGCACACCCTTTCCTATTCGCAGACTAAAACTGTAGAGACACACAGTGCTATTGCGCTTGTGCCGCAGATCGTATATTCGACGGGTCCGTTCAAGAATAAAGGCCCGATACCGCCGAAAGTGGATGTGCCGACTACATATACCGTCATACTTTCCGCGACAGATACAAGCAACGATGTCGGTTCGGGCGAAGCCGATGCTTTCCTGCCGGCATATGTCCATTGGCTTGGCGTGACCAGCCCTTCGAGCGAAGCCTTGACTTGGAATCCCGACAAAAATGAGGTAGTCTGGCGAGTGGGAGACATGCCGGCTGGCACAGGCTTCGGCAAGCCCGCCCGCCAGGTTTCTTTCCAGATCCAGTTCCTGCCGAGTCTCCAGCAGGTCGGATCAAGCATCAGTCTTGTCAATAATCTGACAATGACCGCTACCGACTCTTTTACCGGCAATGCCTTGAGCAGTTCGCCTCCCGACCTTACGACCCGGCTTTCAGCCGACCCGAAATTCAGCGGCGATGAGCAATTCGTCACAAAATAAATATCATGAACAAACCGACAGACACTACGATGGAAAATATCATTTCGCTTGCCAAGCGGCGGGGTTTCGTATATCAGGGTTCCGAAATATATGGCGGCCTGGCCGGCACGTGGGACTACGGCCCGCTCGGCGTGACGCTTCGCAATAACGTGAAGCGTTTGTGGTGGAAGATGTTTGTTGAAGACAGGGAAGACATGTTCGGTGTCGATGCGGCCATCCTCATGAATGCCAATGTCTGGAAAGCGTCCGGCCATGTCGACACGTTTGCCGACCCATTGGTTGAAGATGTGAAAACCAAGAAAAGATACCGTGCCGACCATATCCTCGAAGACGCAGGCATCGATCCGAAAGGCCTGACTGTGTCCGACATGGACAGGCTCATCAAAGACAAGGGCATAAAAAGCCCGGACAGGAATCCGCTTGGCGAGGTGAAGCAGTTCAACATGATGTTCAAGACGCATATCGGCGCGGCCGAGGACGAAGCTTCCGTTTCGTATCTGCGTCCGGAAACCGCCGGCGGCATTTTCATGAATTTTAAAAACGTCGTCGACTCGTTCCATCCGAAATTGCCTTTCGGCCTGGCTCAGATCGGCAAAGCCTTCCGCAACGAGATCGCGCCCGGCAACTTCATCTTCCGCCTGCGCGAACTTGAACAGATGGAGATAGAATATTTCGTCAAACCCCAAACATGGGAAAAGCACTTTGAAGAATTCCGAACGCTGATGCATTCCTGGACGGACATGATTGGTCTCAGTGAAGCGCGTGTGCACGAGCTCGAGATCGCCGATGCCGATCGCGCCCACTATTCGAAGCGCACGATCGATTTCGAATTCGATTATCCGTTCGGCCGCAAAGAATTGTACGGACTTGCGTATCGCACTGATTTTGATTTAACAGCACATACGAAGGCGAGCGGTACCGATTTGTCATACTATGACGAAGAAACCAAAGAGCGCCTGGTGCCGCACGTGATCGAACCTTCGTTCGGCGTCGATCGCACTATCCTGGCTATTCTTGCAGATGCCTATACCGAAGATGAATTGGGTGGCGAAAAAAGAGTCTACCTCAAGCTTTCAAAAAATATCGCGCCGGTCCGCGTCGCAGTCTTTCCGCTCCTTAAGAACAAGCCGGCTCTCGTCGAAAAGGCGAGGGAAGTCTACTCCATGCTCCGCAAAGAAATGCCTGGAGTCGTGTTCGACGACAACGGCAACATCGGCAAGCGCTACCGCCGCCAGGACGAGATCGGTACGCCTGCCTGCGTCACTATCGATTTTGATACTCTTGAAAATGAAACCGTCACTCTCCGCGACCGAGATACCGGCCAGCAAACTAGGGTGAAAATCACTGAAATCGTTGACTTCTTGTAGCGGCTAGGTAGTATGTAAAAAGAATTTTTGAACCCATGTTTCTTAACCGAGAGAAGGTGGAGTATGATGACAAAGATCAAGATCCCGGGGCCATTCAGGAAGCATGCCGAGGAAAAGTCGGAAGTCTCAATTTATGGAGCAACCGTCAACGAAGTGATCGTCAAGCTCGTCGAGGCGTATCCTGGGCTTTCCAGAATCTGTGATGATCACGGCAACATCAAGCGTTCGGTGAACGTGTATCTGGGTAGGGAGGACGTCAGGTTGCTTCCGGATAAGTACGAAACTATCCTCAGGGACGGCGATGAGCTGAGTCTTGTGCCTGCTATCGCCGGCGGCTGACCCTGCATTTCCATCAGAAAGGAATCCAAAACGCCCGAGCTCGACTCGGGTGTTTTTTTTGTGTACACTCGATGCATGAAATTCAAACGAAAAATTCTGGCAAACGGCATGCGGGTCATTACAATTCACATGAAGGATACGCCGACCGTGACAGTGCTTGCGATGGTGGAGGCCGGTTCAAAATATGAGTCAAAAGATAACAGCGGCATTTCGCATTTTCTTGAGCATATGTGCTTCAAGGGTACGGACAAGCGGCCGACAGCGTTTGCGATCAGCAAGGAGCTCGACTCGATCGGTTCGCACTACAACGCGTTCACGTCCGAAGAATATACCGGTTACTATGCCAAGTCCGCGCCGAAGCATCTTTCGAATCTGCTCGATGTCGTTTCCGATCTCTACCTCAACCCGGTTTTTGACGAGAAGGAAATCGAAAAAGAAAAAGGCGTCATCGTCGAAGAGATCAACATGTACAAGGATCTGCCGCACCGCCACGTGCAGGAGATTTTCACGACGCTGCTCTACGGCGACCAGCCGGCCGGCTGGAGCATCACCGGCACTGCCGAAACTGTCCGAGCGGTCAAGCGCGATGATTTTGTCAGCTACCGCGCCAAGCATTATGTGGCCGCAGCCACGACCGTTATCGTCGCGGGCAATTTCGATGAAAAGAAAGTAATGAAAGAAATTGCCGAGAAGTTCAAAACCATTTCCCACAGCAAAAAAGATAAGAAAATCAAAGTCAAAGAAGCCCAGACCGAACCGCAAGTAGTACTCGAAACCAGACCAACCGACCAGGCTCACCTCGTGCTCGGCGTCCGCGGTTTCCAGGTCGGCAGCCCGCACAGCCCGGCTATCCGGATGCTGAACGCCGTCCTTGGCGCCGGCATGAGCTCCCGCCTTTTCCAGAAACTGCGCGAGGAAATGGGCGTCGGCTATTATGTCCGCTCTTCGTACGATACGTATACCGACCATGGTGTCTTTTCCGTTTCCATCGGTGCCGATGTGACGCGCATCGAAGAGGTGATACGGGCGATCATCGCCGAGCTCAAGCGCTTTACGACGGAGCTTGTCAGCAAAGAGGAATTATTGAAGACCCAGGAATACCTTATCGGCATGATGTTCCTCGGGCTTGAATCGTCCGACGCCATCGCCGAGTTTTACGGCTATCAGGAAATCCTCCGCCAGGAACTCAAAACTCCCGAACAGATCATCAGGGAAATCCGCTCGGTAACGCCGGAGAAGATCCGTGCCATGGCCAAAAGGCTTTTTGTCGACAAGAACCTCAACCTCGCCATGGTCGGTCCTGCAGCCGACGAGGCGAAACTCAAGGCGCTGCTCAAATTTTAGTGGTATAATAAAAATATGGATGAGTCCTCCAAAAAAGTCACGTTCACGGTAAAATCGGGGACGATCATCAAGATACTCCTCATTCTCGGTTTGGCCGCGATGGCTTTGTATCTTTTGGATATTATTCTCATTGTTCTCACTGCTATTGTTATCGCTTCAGCCATCGAGCCCGCCATCAAATGGCTGACCCGGCGCAAAATACCCCGGATATTGGCAACCATCCTCATTTACGGCGTGCTCATCGTTGCACTCGTCACGCTTTTCTATCTTATCGTGCCGACATTCCTCGATGACTTGGCCAGCTTCATGGCGCTGCTTCCAAAAAAGATTTCCGCCCTCAACCTCAAAACCAAAGGCATCGGCAGCGATTTTTTCAGCTGGCAGAGCGCCGTCCAGGGCCTTTCAAAAAGCGAATCGGTCGGCCAGGCGGTACAAAACCTCACCACGACATTTTCAACCGCTTCGGCAAGCATTCTGGATACGCTCACCACGGTCTTCGGCGGCGTCTTCAGTTTCTTCCTGATCTTCATCCTATCGTTTTATTTTGCGGTGCGGGAGGGGGCGATCGAAGAATTCCTCCGGCTCATTACGCCGCTTCATCATGAGGCATATGTCGTCGGCCTGTGGCGCCGCACCCAGCACAAGATCGGCCGCTGGATCCAAGGCCAATTCATTTTAGCCCTCATTATCGGCATACTCGTCTACATCGGCCTGAGGATCCTGAATGTGCAAAATGCGTTTTTTCTTGCTATGGTTTCAACAGTCTTTGAAATCATCCCGGTTTTCGGCCCGATCCTGGGTTCCATTCCCGGCGTCCTGGTCGGTTTCATCCAGGGTGGCTTCACGTTCGGCATCGTCGTCGCGGCGATGTACCTTATCGTCCAGCAGATCGAGAGCAACATCATCTATCCGCTCGTAGTGCGCAAGGTTCTCGACGTGCCGCCGTTGGTGGTTATGATAGCGCTTATCGTCGGCGCCCGGCTCGGCGGCTTCCTGGGTATCATGCTTTCGGTGCCGCTCGCCGCAGCGCTTACCGAATACATGTACGATGTCGGCAAGAAGCGCATGGTCGCCCGAGCCAAGCTTTCCGGCGAACCGATCTAATTCTATTTTATCCTCATGAAAACATTCTATATAACGACAACATTGCCATACGTAAATTCCGAACCTCATGTCGGTTTTGCCATGGAGCTCATCCGGGCGGATATCATTGCGCGGTATAAAAATCTCACCGGCTTTGATGTTTTTTTCAATACCGGCACCGACGAGCATGGCCAGAAGATTTTCCAGAAAGCGGCCGAAAAAAATGTCGACCCGCAGAGTTTTGTAGACAGCATTGCGACTCGGTTCAAAGACCTTATTCCCGCATTGAATATCCTGCCCGGCATCCACTTTACCAGGACGACCGATGCGCATCACGTTATAGCCGCACAGGCATTCTGGAAGCGGTGTCTTGAAGCCGGAGATATTTATAAAAAGCAGTACAAGGTAAAATACTGCGTCGGCTGCGAACTTGAAAAGACCGATTCGGAACTCGATGCCAATGGCCGCTGCCTGCTCCATCCAAATCTTGAGATCCAGCTTATCGACGAGGAAAATTATTTTTTCAGGTTTTCAAACTATCAGCAGAAGCTTTCAGATTTCTACAGCGCTCATGCGGACTTCGTCATTCCTGATTTCAGATTCAATGAAATAAAAGCCTTTGTCGAAAGAGGCTTGGAAGATTTCAGCATCTCGCGTTTGAAAAGCAAAATGAGCTGGGGCGTGCCCGTGCCCGGCGACGAAAGCCATGTCATGTACGTCTGGTTTGACGCGCTGGTCAATTATATTTCAGCGCTCGGCTGGCCCGACTTCGCTCAAGCTACGCCGGGCAAGCCCGAAGAAAACATATTTGAAAAATTTTGGATACACGGCACGCCGACGCAGTATTGCGGCAAAGATAATCTCCGCCAGCAGTCTGCGATGTGGCAGGCGATGCTCATGTCCGCCAAGCTTCCAAATAGTGCGCATATTGTCATCAACGGCTTCATCACTTCCGGCGGCCAGAAGATGAGCAAGAGTCTCGGTAATGTCCTCAGTCCGTTCGATATCGTGCAGGAATTCGGCGCCGAAGCCTTGCGCTATTATGTCGCCCGTGAGCTCAGTCCGTTTGAGGATAGCGACATGACAATTGAAAGCGTAAAAGCTGCCTATAACAGTGGCCTCGCCAACGGCATCGGCAACCTTACAAACAGGATTCTAAAATTATCTGAAACGCATTTTGAGTCGCCGATAGAAATTCCGAAAGGCGATGTGCCGCAGGCGTTCAAAGACAGTATCGAAAGTTTCAACATCAAAGCCGCCGCGGATGTGGCGTGGAAGCATATTTCCGAGCTTGATCAGAAGATCCAGGCGACACGGCCGTTTTCCGTAGTAAAAGAAGACAAAGAAAAAGGCAAGCACATCATCCAAGAGCTAGTGCTCGAGCTTTACACTATTGCCCGTATGCTCCACCCAATCATGCCTGAAACTTCCGACAAGATCCGCACGGCGATCAAAGCCAACAGGATGCCAAGCGAACCACTGTTTGCGAGGAAGGATTAAATGTTAAAATAGCCTTTTTAAGGGTATTAAACAAGAATTCTAGAGTAAGATACTTGACTTTTATATATAGATGTGATACAATACACCCAGATGATAGCTTTCGCTATCACGTTCACCCAAGGGCCCTAGAGAGCCCATTTCCCGAAAGGAAAAATCTCATGTTCAGGAAGCTCACGACTATCATCGATAGCAAGTTGGTGAAGAAACTGGAGGCAGATATGCTTCTGGCGCAATCAACTGGATTCCGCGAATGTATGTCGCTGGCAACAACCATGGTTGCCAGTGCAAGTTTTCAGCTTTCACGGCTGCGTCCCCCATGCAATGTGGTGGAGCTGCAGCACCTTCCTCTCGATAATCCCAGTGACGCAGGTATCAAGCTGTGTCATGTGATGTTTGCGTCACAACGACTGGAAGCAGTCGTCAAACACCTCATCCCTGGTTTCTTTCTCTGGGATCTTTTTTTCTACAGGTCAGGAGAGAAAAATCCTTTCTTTCGAGCTCAGTTCCATGTGAACTATGAGGGAAGTTTCCTTTTCGGGTATAGTACCTGCAAGGTATAAAATTCACCATTCACCCCAAGAAAATCCCTAGGATTTTCTTGGGGTTTTCTTTTGCAAAATTTTGGTATACTCTTCTTATGCCCGATTACTTCGACATCCACTCCCACCTCAACTTCAAGGATTTTGACCAGGATAGGGAAGAAATTATCGCAAAACTGAAGCAGGAAAATATCTGGACAAATACGGTCGGGACGGATTTGAAGAGTTCAGTAGAAGCGGTGGAGCTTGCAGAGAAACATGAAAATCTTTTTGCGACGATAGGTCTGCATCCTGCCGATGATTCTGTGGAAACATTTGACGAAAAAGAATTTGAAAAATTGGTAACGCATAAAAAAGTCGTGGCAATAGGAGAGTGCGGTCTGGATTACTTCAGGCTGCCTAAGGATTCTGAAAAAGCGGAACAGGAAAAAGCCAGGCAAAAAGTAGAATTTGAAAAACAGATTGAGTTTGCGGTGAAGCACAACAAGCCGCTGATGATCCATTGCCGTGCAGCGCATTCTGACACGATTGAGATTTTGAAATCAAAACAACAGCAGTACGGCGAAAAAGTAAGAGGGAACTTCCATTTCTTTACCGAGCCGATAGAAACTGCCAAAAAAGTATTGGAGATCGGTTTTTCGGTTTCTTTCACGGGGCCGATCACGTTTGCAAAAGAGCTGGCCGAAGTCGTGGCATTCGTGCCGCTTGAATGCATTATGAGCGAGACCGATGCGCCGTTCGCATCGCCCGAGCCGCACCGCGGCAGGCGCAATGAGCCGGCGTATGTCAAAGAAATAGTGAAAAAGATTGCGGAAATAAAAGGCAGGGAATTTGAAGAAGTAAGAATCATGCTTGCCCGGAATGCCTGCGCATTTTTTAGAATAACTTAATCTTTTTTTGAGCGAAATTTCATAGCCGATCCTTATACTCAAGAACAGTTCTGAGAATGTTTCTCGGACTGTTCTTTTTTGTTTTTGCGAACTTCAGGTTCGCGAAAGGCGGTTTTCATGAAGTGCGGCACTGTGTTTCTTGTTTTGGTCCTGACGGCTTTGGGTGCAATGACACCTCGAGCCCAGGCTCAAACCGCGGCGGATGCCTATTGGTGGCACTACCGGCTAAGCCAGTCTCAGCGGGATGCTGCCGTCCTGCGCACGGCCCAGTCGTTTGCCGACAATGCCTTCGTGGGTATGTCATGCAAAGTCTGGGTGCAGCAGGCTGTCGTGTACCCCGGTTCGTTTCGCGTCGTCTGGCTGCCTCTCAACAGCGGTTTCGACTGGCTGTGGCAATGGAGCGCGGACGTCGAGACTGTCGCGGTCGACAACTGGAATAGCGTCAACTGGCCGCCAGGCGAGATCATCCAGGCTCAGGTCCGCACTGTCAGCGGCGGTCTTTCTCCGCACACCATGATCATTGTTTCGGCCAATTCGGCAGGAGTCAATGTGATCGAGTGCAACTGGAGGAATGACGGCCGCGTCAGGCGCCGTTATGTTTCGTGGGCTGATCTGCAGCGCCAAATCGTTCATTACACGCTTTACCGCGTGAAATGATCCAAAACAGCTTAATCTTTTTCAGGATTAAGCTGTTTTTATGGTTTCTACAGGATATCTTTATTTTTAATTCATCTCCGCCTGCTATGCTTGCTCCATGGATACAATATTGAGATTCAAGAGGCTAGCCGTTATCACGATGTCGATTATCCTGGTTCTTGCAATCGCAGGATACGAAATGCGGCGGTACTATTTTCACGATGAGTATGCCGATGCTATTCCAGTGCATTTCGAATGGAAGCGGTATCGCGATGAGATTCAAAAATACGAGGTCGATTATCCAGATTTCACAGCTCCGGCAGTCGAGCGCGATCTCAATCTCTACGCCACCGAATTCGGCCGGGAATTCACGGTGGAAGCCGATGCGGGTTTGCCGCCGGGCATCGCCACTATTGAAGACGCCATACGGACGCCTCCCGCTTACCTGAGGTTTGATAGGAAAATCACCATCGATGGCTATGCCGCGGCGGTGTTCAAGCCAAAGGCGGAAGCCGGCGGAAACTCGCCGGATATTGTAGGTTTTATCGCTTACGGCCGATGGTATGCCATTACTGTGCTTCATCAGCAGAACGAGGCTCGCATTCTTGACAGTTTCAAGGTTCTTAAGTAGCTAAGCATGGCCTTGCATGGTAGAAAACTATATGATAATCTAGGCAAACGTATGGAAATCCATGAAACAACCGCAGACAGCCGACTAAAGGTTTACGAGGTAGGCTACCTCCTCCTTCCCACTATCGCGGAAGAGCATTTGGCCGCAGAAGTCCAGAATATCAAGGCGATAATCGAAAAGAATGACGGCGTCTTCATTACCGAAGATTTCCCAAAGCTTCGACCGCTTGCCTACACGATGCGAAAGACAGCCACCGGCTCAAATCTCAAGTTCAGCAGCGCTTACTTCGGCTGGATCAAATTTGAAGTCAACCCAAGCATGATCCCTACTATTCAGGCTGGTCTTGAAAAGAACGGAAACATTCTCCGATTCATGCTTATCGGCACAGTCCGCGAGAACACCCTCTACACTCAGCGAGTAGTCTACCGTCCAGCAGGCGAAGGTGCAGTTGTCTCAGAAAAAGGCGAAGAAGCCCTTGCAGAAGCTCCAAAAGAAAAGATGAGCGAAGAAGAGATCGACAAAACCATTGAAAATCTTGTCGTAGAATAATCACTAACGCATATATCGTATGTACCTTAACAAAGCATTAATTATCGGAAATCTGACCCGGGACCCGGAAATGAAGGCTCTTCCATCAGGTATCCAAGTAGCAAGCTTTTCTGTCGCAACCAACCGGGTTTGGAAAGACAAGAATGGCGCAAAGCAGGAATCAGT
>JARIGY010000089.1 GCA_029288535.1 Candidatus Tayloriibacteriota bacterium
CTCATAGAATTATTGGTAGTCATCGCTATCATGAGCCTTCTTTCAAGCATCGTCCTTGCCGGCCTCAAAAGCGCCCGCGACCAGGCGAATGAAAAAAGCGAGCAGATAGAGGTTCGCAAGGTTCAGCTCGCCCTTCAGCAATATTACAACGACCATGGCGGGTTCCCTGTGTGTCCTGGCACTTCGACCACAAACGGCACCGCCTCGCAATCGACATGCTGCATCGGAGGCACCAGCTGCGCATGGACCGTAAACGGCACCGACGAGGTCATACAAGGCGAGCTTCCCGATCTCAAAAGCACAACAGGCATTGCGCCCTCCAAACAGACTGGTCAATTGGCAGCTGTTCTGGGATTGTTTACGGATAACCTCACGATAAATCCTTTCACTCCAGTTTTGTATAAATGCTTCAATATCGATACCGATTCGGCAGGAAACAAGCTCTGCAGTGTAAAAAATACGATATTGTCATTTCCTTCGACTATCAACTCAGTGACTACCGATAGGATTTTCCTTGCCACAGATCTTGATTGGGCATCAACGGCATTGCCTCAGGTCAATACTGGAAGCGGTTCGGAAATCAACGGCTGCATGGATTCCAACTATCAGGAGTACAACCCTTCCGCAACCGTCAGCGACTCGACAATGTGCGTGAATCCTGTAAATAATGGAAGCGGTACGGGAACCAATGGCTGTACCGACCCTAATTATCAAGAATACAATAGCGATCCTTCAACTACTAGCGACCCATCGATGTGCGTGACTCCCGTAAATTACACTGAAGCCAACGGCTGCATGGACTCCAACTATCAGGAGTACAACCCTTCCGCAACCGTCAGCGATCCATCGATGTGCGTGACTCCTGCAAATACTGTAAATAACGGAGACGGCAGCGGCTCATAAAAAAGATTTTCTACTACTCATAGCACATCATCAACCCTATTGTTAAGGCTGAGAAAATAGTTAGTACCGCCCCAAGAGGCACCGCAAGCGGTTTTTTGAAATCAAGCTCGGCTGAGTTTTTTACAAATGTCAGCACGTATGCGGGAGTGGCAAGATAGGCCGCTTCCCCGTCTGCGCGCTGCCAGCTGGGGAAATATGAGGAGCGGACAAGGACAGGCAGCTCCTGGCTTGATGTCGTGGAAAGGGCGAGATTGATCCGATTACGGCTGAACACTGCCGCAACCTCAGGGCTTGAAGCGACGGGAATTTTATTTTGTTCGAGAAGCGCCAGGACGGAGTCCGCCGCCCGTTCGCAAAGCCTGGAAAGTTCGCTTCCTGACTGAGCCGTATCATATTCAACGAATGAAACAAGCGGATTATCCTGCAGGTCGGATTTCAATTCTGCAAATAAAGGATCCGAAGAGGCTACCAAGATCAAATGATGGCCAGCGGCATACTGATCCAAAATCGTTCGGGCTTTTTCGCGATCATGATAATCGTATGAACTGATTATTGCGCTTGAAAACTGGCTGAGGTCGTCATTCTGGTCAAGTTTGGTTGCGGGCGACTTTGCAATCGTGAGATCAAGGTCGTTATCCAAGAAAAGCTTTTCCTGAAGCAGGAAAAAATTTACCGACGACTGATCGACTCCTTTGACGCCCAAGTCTCCGAAAAAGAGAGCCGGCTGGTACGGCACCACTTGAGCATCT
Organism: Candidatus Tayloriibacteriota bacterium; assembly: GCA_029288535.1. GTDB lineage: Bacteria > Patescibacteriota > Minisyncoccia > Phycocordibacterales > JAKAEA01 > JARIGY01. The sequence continues at coordinate 1,653 of JARIGY010000089.1, forward strand.
CTGACTTCGCCAAGATGGAAGATCGACCAGTTGCCGAAACTCGCATCAAGCGTCATTTCCGGTGTTTTTGCCAGCAGTGTTTTCATCGCTGCAGATTGGACAATAAGATACGAGATCCCCAGGGTTTTCGCCCGGGCCACAATCCGATCGGAATTTTTAACATTGAAGGCCGGCCTGGTGAGCAAGGTATGGACAGTAAGATACTCCCCGCCCCTAGCCGTAATACTGTCCCGGAAAGGCACCTGGAAGATCGAGCCGAGCGACGAATCGACGAAAATGCTGTAGTTGCTGCGAAGATTTTCTGGTTGTTCTTGTTCAATGAGATAATAAAGGCTCCGCGCATTCGGCGCGACCTCAACCGCAAACATCCCCTGCTTATCCTGCATATAGGCTGCAAGACCGAACGCATTGTCCTTGGAATAATTGGAGTAGAAGATCTTTGTTGAAACAACATTCCGATATGGCAGCCAGGCGATGGCAAAAAGCGCGGCGATAGCAAGAGCAAGACCGACGCGGACTTTCTCGCCTTTCCAGCGTTCTGCCGCCAGGTCGTAAATGTATCCCGCTGCCACTGCGCCGGAGAAATACACAAAAGGCAATAAGCGGTAGGTATGGAACGGCAATCGTATGAAAATTTTGTCGAGGGAAACCAGGATCGAAACAATGACACAGAGACTCGCGAGCAGTAAGATCCAAACGCGCTTATTTCTCTGATAGACAGACCCGATCACCGCTCCAAGCATGACGATAGCTGTCGGCCACCACGTCACGACGATCGCCCATAGGTTCGGCGCGCCGATGCCATTTGTCAGGCCGAACGATTGGGTCGGCATGATCGAATAAACGGTAGACAAAGGCAGGAGCCAAAAGCCTGCCAAGCCGACGGACAGCAGTCCCGGCACAATATAAAACCGCATCACTGAGACTTTTTTCCTGAAAAAGCAAAAACTGAAAAAATAAACCGCGAAAACAATAAAAATGACATGGACGCTGGAAAGCGCGGTAAGCGCCAGGAGCACGATCGAAGAGTAATACGCCAAGCGCGAACGGTGGCTTTCGAGAAACATAGCGATCCATAGCAGCAAGCAGTCGAAAGCCAGCACATGGGTGACGAGGCCGACTGAAAAAGTGCTTCCCAAAGAAACTCCCAGCGTATCGTACTTTCCGAACGGCGTCATCAATAAAAAAAGTCCGGCGGCGCCGGCCACTACGAGTGAAATTCTTGATTTAGTGATTCGAGATGTCACTACGATGAGCAGCCCCGGGATGATCAGACTTAAAAAGAGTATGAGAAATTTGAATACCAGTTCGTAATGCAAAAACGGTAGTATTTTTGATATGAAAGCTGCAAGGATATAGAAAAAAGGCGGATAGAATTGCGGGAACGGCATGCCTCCGAACCAGCGCGGAGCCCAGCCCCAGATACTCGGAAAAATGTATTGCGCGTAATATTTTCCGAGCTCGACGTGCCCTACCGTGTCGATGCCGGAAGCTATGGGAAACCTGATATACGAAACGAAATAAGCATATCTGAATATGAATGTCAGAAAAGCAAAACCTACCGCGAGCAGAACGATGAATGATTTTCGGGACATGCGCATCATGGAATCATCATAAAATCTGATGGGACTGGCGCTGATACCTTCGCATGCCCATGAGTATTCCGAGCGCCGTGAACTCGGTCACCAAGTGCGACCCGCCATAACTCATGAAAGGTATGGTGACGCCCGTGACCGGCAAAAGCCCGATATTCATGCCGACATTGACGATAAAGTGCGTTGCCAGAAAGATCGCCACGCCCAAGCCGTATAACGTCTCGAAATTGCTTGAGCCGGTAAGCGCATTAGCCAGTATCCGCCAAATGACAATGCCGTAGCATGCGAACAAGAGCATCGCGCCGACGAACCCCCACTCTTCAGAATAAGCCGCAAAGATGAAGTCGGTCCGGTATTCGGGCAGAAAATTAAGCTTTGACTGCGTGCCATACCCGACTCCTTTCCCAAGCACTTGGCCGGAACCGACGGCTATCGTCGACTGATACGCGTTATACCCTGCACCATGGACATCCGCGAGCGGGTTGATGAATGTTTTGATGCGGTCTTTCTGATATGGCCTCAGGGCATAGCCCCATAACCCGGCAAAAGTGATCGCGCCGACCACGAGCACAAGCAGCACATGCTTGCGGGAAATGCCCGACACGAGCACCATGCCGAACCATATGAAAAAAATGATAATTGCGCCTCCGAAATCCGGCTGAATGAGAATCAAAGCGCAGATCACCAATGAATAGGCGCCGGAGGTGAGGATATGGCGGATATTCCGGATCTCGATATGCCGCCGCGAAAAATATTTTGCCAGCATCAGGATAAGCACGATCTGGGCCGGGTCCGAAGGCTCAATGGAGAAAAAGCCGACCCGGAACCAGCTTTGGGCGCCCTTGGAAACATGGCCGACAACGAACAGCGAAAGCAGCACGGTGCAGATAATCGCAAAAAAAGTAACCAGCACCCGGGTGCGCTTCAGAAAACGGAAATCTACCAGGCTGCAGAGGAAAAATATGGCGAAAGCAACAGCGATCCAGATAAGCTGCCGCCCGAAATACGAGCTTTTTGAGCCGAACGAACTCATAGTCACAAGCCCGGCCGCCAATATGGGCACAATGCCGAAAAATAACAGCCAATCGATCGAGGATAATTTTTTCTTCATTCTATTGCGGGAGGATTTCGGGAATAATTTCGACTTTTGCCGGCCCTACTTTGCACAAAGCCTGGCCAATGGCAGAGTAGACGGACACAAGATCCTGCGATGATGGCGCTTTATAGAAATGCCCGCTCAAGCCGGCAAGCGACTGCAGGAACTGCTCGTCTATGTCTTTTCCGAGGCCGATAGTATAGATGTCGATACCCCTGCTTTGGGCATCATGCGCTGCCGAAAGTGCCTGGTCCGCAGCATAGGCGGGGTCGCCTTTTTTCTCCGGCTTGTTCGGTTTGCCGTCGGTCAAAAGCACGATCGCCTGCCTATTGGCGGACTGATGGCGGTTGCTTACGAGCTCGCTTATCGACTGCTGCAGCGTTTCATAAATATTGGTGTACTGAAGGCCATTCGTGCCGATTGCGATGCCCTGGACCGAATCCTTGAGCGTGGCTTTATCGGTCGTCAAAACCTGATCGATCGGACTTGATGCGTTTGTGGCAAAGGAAATGATGCCGGTCTGGTCTCCTGTTTTCATACTCCCGACAAAAGACAGAGCGGCATCTTTAACTGCGGTTAAAGGCTGTGGCGGATTTTTACCGTCCGAAGCCATGCTGCCGGAGCGATCGATGTCGAGCATCACATCTGCCGGCTGCTGACAGCTCGCTACCTGGCCGGAAAATGCATGAGGCCAGGTAAAAACGATGCGCGAAGACGATTGTTTGTCGATACCGTCAACATATGTCTTTGAAGCGGCAACGGCATTGCCATCAGTATCATAGACAATGGCAACGGCATTGACCCTGCCGACCGGAGCGAAACCTGCGTTTACAAGATTGGCAGTAACCGTCGGAGTTTTCGCGAGAGCGTCGACATTCTGGTTCTGAACCGTAATCTGAGCGGTATCTTTTGGCGCAACCGTCCACTCGAAATCTCCGGTAAATTCAAAGGAAGTATGGATAGTCCCTGTGGTGGAAGCGACGGCGATATTGCTTTCAAAAACCGCAAAATTCCTGCCCGGAGGAATAGAGGCGGTGCCTTTTCGCTCGGCAATCACCGCGTTTGCCTGATCCCGAAGCGTGAAAACATACGGCACGTTCTTTGATTCTGCATTTAAATTCGGGTTTTGGACATATGCAACGGCGCTGTAAAGGCCAGGTTCGACCTGGAACGCCTGCTGCCACATGACCACAGGGTTTATTTCAAGAGCCTTGCAAAGACGTATGCAAACACCGCCGCAATCTACGCCCTGTTCCAAGCCATTCTGCACGCCGTCAAAACACGTTGGCGTATGATGGAATACCGAATAGAGAGGAATACCTACGACGACCAGAAGAATACCTGCCGCTACGGAAAAATACGTCATCTGTCTTTTTGCGGCCCAGGTCATTGCAACTATTGTAACACAAAAGCCACTGCGCTTTGCAGTGGCTTTTGTGAATTGAATGCTTTGTTCCGGCGACTAGCTACTCTCCCCTCCATAAGGGTACCATCGCCTCAACAGGGCTTAACTTCTGGGTTCGGAATGAGAACAGGTGTGACCCCTGCGACAAATCACCAGAACAAAAAATTCAAATAAATAACAATAATGGAATATCCCCTCCCAACCTCCCCTTAATTTAAGGGGAGGAGTGAAGATTCCATATAACAGGGTAAAAACAAAAGTGATTCGTACATTTCCTAATAAGAATCGACCAATTAGTACACCTCGGCTCAAACGATTACTCGCCGTACACCTGGTGCCTATCAACCTAGTAATCTCCTAGGGGTCTATAACGATTCATAATCTTAGAGTATGCTTCCCGCTTAGATGCTTTCAGCGGTTATCATTTCCGAACATAGCTACGCTGCGATGCTCTTGGCAGAACAGCAGCCACACCAGAGGTTCGTTCATCTCGGTCCTCTCGTACTAGAGACAAATCTCTTCAAGAATCAACGCCTGCAGCAGATAGGAGACCAACCTGTCTCACGCTTCTTAATCACTGATTGCTCAGTGGAATGGACTATATCTTCACCCCTCAACATTTGAGTCGGGTGGCTAACGTATAGTCTCTACGGGCGCAGATATGAATCTGCTTCCCTCGGAATTGTCCAAAGCTTTCGCTTTGGATTTTCCCGATATAGTTAACTTTTGTCTTCTCGCATTACTGCGAAAGACCGCCGTGATATGGTTATATAACAGTAGTAGTTCTCATCGAACTAAATTTTTCTTCTCTCGACGGTTCAGACTGTCCAAAGTTCAATTTTGCAATTGTCTTCTGAACGGTCTGAACCCAGCTCGCGTATCTTTTTAAATGGCGAACAGCCAAACCCTTGGGACCTTCTCCAGCCCCAGGATAAGATGAGCCGACATCGAGGTGCCGAACTCCACCGTCGCTATGGACGCTTAGGTGGAACTAGCCTGTTATCCCTAGAGTAGCTTTTATCCGATAATCTCCGGCCGCGTCTAATG
>JARIGY010000104.1 GCA_029288535.1 Candidatus Tayloriibacteriota bacterium
GTAGCAATTGTGAGGCCTTTTTGAATATGAATTTCACCATCTTCTGGCTTATATTCATTATTGATAAGTTTAAAAAGGGTACTTTTTCCAGCACCATTTTGGCCCATGAATGTTATTTTGGTGCCGCGCCGTATTGAAAAATCCACCTCCTGCAGGATGGGCTTGTTGTGGCCGAAGTCGAACGAGACTTCGTTAAAGCGGACAATGACTTCGTCTTTGGACATGCACTTCAGAGTACCTTATTTATGCCTTCTTGTCGAGAAACAGCCTTGCCAGGCGGATTTCCTGGTAGGAAAAACCGGCGCCGAGCATGGCCTTGACCGGACCGAAGCGGTAGTCGCCGTTCTTCTTGAAAGACGCTTTGAACGTGTCGTGGATTTTCTTCATCCTATCTGCGCTTGGCGCTGCCGACTTGAGGTGCGCGATATCAACCCTGTCCCCTTCTTCAAAAAGCTTTTCGATATGGCTGATGATCGTCTCTTCTTTCAGCGCGCGTTTCGCGGCCATGTCTTTCAAAGAAAGCTTTTCGAGCAGCAGGACTTTGGTTTCAAGATGCGTTTCTATTTTTTTCGGTTTCTGCTTCTTTGCTTTCGGCACAACTTTCTCCAGAAAAATTTTCTGAAGCCGTACTTTTTCCGTTTGATTCAATTTGTTCAAATCCGAAACAGCATGCGCGGAACTCACTTTCAGATCCTCATCGAAGAGCAGGATGTCTTCGTCCACCTGAAGGGCTTTTTCGTTGAGGCCGATAAGCTTCAGTCCGCTCAATGATTTGACCCGCGAGAGTGCCACATATCCCATGCCCTTTTCAAATGATTTGGATAAGTCGATCTCGGCGGCGTCGAGCGTCATGCCCTGGCTTTTATGCACGGTGATGGCCCAGGCCAACCGAAGCGGCACCTGGGAGATTTTGGCTTTAACTTTCATATCCTCTTCAATGCTCCAGTCGGCAGGCTTGGCTTCGATCAGCCTGCCCTGCACGGTGCGGACCGTCGGGAAAAACCGCCCGCATTCCACGACCGTGCCAAGCGTGCCGTTGACGTAGCCGGCTTCGTAATTGTTTTTTACAAACATGACCTGCGCGCCTTTTTTGAGGGTCAGGACTTCCGGCGCCAGGCAATTCTTTTTGAGCGACATGGAGATGGCGGGGTTGCCCTCTTCGCTCATATCGTAGCTGAATGCCGGGCCTTCAACCAAGTCGAGTTCGCGGGAGTTGACCGCATCTACGTCGATGTTATGAGTATATAATTTTGTCGGCCGCGCTACCGATGTAGTCGTGTCTTTGCCGAAACGCGCATGCAAAAAACCGCGCAATGTCTCGGACATGGCATTTGCCCGGATCGCGTTCAGAACCGAAAGGTAGTTGTCGTCGTTCTGGCGGTGGGATTCTTCGAGGTAGCAGATCTTCAGGTCGAGCGCATCCCAGGCATTGGAATGGTTGGCGAAAAGCGCTTCGGGTTCATTGGGCCGGGCGACCGGCGGCAGCTGGAAGAAATCGCCGCAGAGTACGACCTGCATCCCGCCGAACGGCAGTTCATTGCGCTTGAAAAAGCGGACGATCCGCTCTACCAGGTCGAGCCGGTAATGGTGAAGCATCGAGATCTCATCGACGATGAGGATTTTCGCGTCGGCAAAGCGCTCCCACAAATACCTCTTTTCTTCCATGGCTTCAAGGTCGTATTCGGTAAGCGCGGCTTTGATGCCGAGCCCCGACCACGAGTGGATCGTCATGCCGTTCATGTGGCTGGCCGCAATGCCGGTCGAAGCCGTGACCGCTACCGGCACGTCATTGCTCCGCAGGTAGTTGATGTATTTATTGAGCAGATACGTCTTGCCGCTGCCGGCCGAACCGGTGAGGTATACGTTATGCCCCAGCTTCAAAATATCCAGCGCCTGCTCTTGTGTCATCTCTGCAGTATACCAGAGCAAGATAAAATAAAAATAAAAAAAACCGGCACACTGTGCCGGTTTTTCCTTCTTATTTTGCTTTCTGCTTTGCAAGCCGCGCGTGCTTTGTCGCAAGACGCTTTTTCGTCTTCCGTGAACGCGTCGCCTTATTTTTCGTATTTACTGCTGCTCGTTTTGCCATATGGTCATACTATATACTATTTGTTCCTATTTTGAAAGAAGCTGTTCGGTTAGCGCTACGAGCTTGTCGAACTTGGCGTTCATCGCTTCAAGTTGTCGCGAGAGCGCGTCAAACCTCTTGGAATCATCGTGTGATTTTATAGGCGCTGCGTAAGGAGCATACTCCTTCTTGTATGGCTTCGGAGAAAACGAGTCGGAAACCTGGCCGCCGTTCTTGGCGAAACAGTCCTTGCAGTAGACCGGCTTCTTGCCGTTCGGCTTGAACGGCACCTCGCAGGTCTTGCCGCAGTCGGCGCACACAGCCTTGTGCATCATGTCGTTCTGCCCGAAACTCTTTCCGCCTTCGCGCTTGTAACCCTGCCCTCCCGTCTTGCTCCGCTGGTTGTAATTGGTCATGTCGGCCAACCATATCACGTTTTCGGGAAATATCAAGACTCTGACAAAGGGTCGGGAT
>JARIGY010000005.1 GCA_029288535.1 Candidatus Tayloriibacteriota bacterium
GGTAGGACTTGAACCCACAACCCCTTGTTCCGAAGACAAGTGCTCTATCCAATTGAGCTACTGGCGCAGAGTATTCACTAGTGTACGCAATTATTAGGAAAAAATCAAAGAGTAGCTTAGAATTACAGGCATATCTTGAGATTTGCCATGAAAGAATACCTCTCAAAAATACCTCCGGAAGTCATGAATATTGCCAGAACTCTGCACGAAGCCGGCTTTGAGGCGTACCTGATAGGCGGTTGTGTCCGGGACCTGCTGTTACACAAGAAACCGAAGGATTGGGATATCACAACAAATGCGAAGCCCGAAAACATCGCTGCTTTATTTCCAAACACTTTTTATGAGAACACCTACGGCACGGTGGGAGTGGTGACCGAAGAAGAGGGGACAGACCCGAGCCTCAAGGTGGTGGAAGTTACGCCTTACCGTTTGGAAGCCAAGTACTCGGACAACCGCAGGCCGGACGAAGTCGTTTTCAGCGACAAACTTGAGGATGACTTGAAGCGAAGGGACTTTACAGTCAACGCCATAGCCCTGGATCCGTTTAAAGGACAGGTTATAGATTTATTTAAAGGACAGGATGATTTAAAGGCCAGAGTGCTTAAAACAGTAGGGGACCCTGATGCGCGTTTTGCCGAAGACGCATTGAGAATCCTGAGAGCGATAAGGCTTACGTGCGAATTGGATTTCGTCATAGAACCGAAAACGGAAAAAGCGCTGGCTGACAACGCACATCTTTTGCAGAACATTTCGAAAGAGCGCATTCGCGATGAGTTCAGCCGGATTATCATGTCCCACAACCCGCAGGAAGGCCTCGAGCTTGCACGCAAATACGGAGTACTGCGATTCATATCGCCAGAGCTTGAATCGGCCATTGGCATCGAGCAGGGAGGCATCCACAAATACGACGTGTGGGAACATCTTATCCGCTCGGCGCAGCATGCTGCAGACAAAGGCTGGAGTTTGGAAGTGCGGCTTGCTGCGCTGTTTCACGATATCGGCAAGCCGCCGACGCGCCGGGCCGGAGTGAAGAATGACAAGTGGAGCTTTTACGGTCACGAAGTCGTAGGCGCCAGAATGGCCAAGAAAATCCTGACTGATCTGAAGTTTCCCCAGAAAACAGTGGAAAAAGTGGTTAAACTGATCCGCTGGCACATGTTTTTCTCCGATACGGAAACCATTACGCACAGTGCGGTACGGAGACTTATCGCCAACGTCGGCCAGGAGAATATCTGGGATTTAATGAGCATCAGGGCCGCAGATCGGATAGGCACCGGCCGGCCGAAAGAAAGCCCGTACCGTCTCAGAAAGTACCACGCCATGATCGACGAGGTCATGAGCGACCCGGTTTCGGTCGGCATGCTCAAGATCGACGGGCAGAAGATCATGGAAGCCACAGGAAGCACGCCAGGGCCGCATATCGGCTATATTTTACATGCTTTGCTTGAGGAAGTTATTGAAGATCCCAAAAAAAATACTCACGAATACTTGGAAAACAGATCGAAGCAGCTTTTAACATTGCCCGAAAAGGAACTGAAGGCTCTTGGTGAAAAGGGCAAGGAAACAAAAGAACAGGAGGAAAACAAAAAAATAGACGGGATCCGGAAGAAGCACTGGGTAGAATAAAATAAAAATCAGAAATATATAAACGACAAAGACCCGGCATGCGGTGGGAGGATTGCATAGCGGGTCTTTACGACATACTGAAACAGAACAGAAAGAACGGGTGAGAGTTTTTAAGTTAGTGGCTAACGAAATTTTTTGAATAGCGATCGACGAAGTCGATTGCGAGTGGCGTTAGAACTTATATCTCGAACTGGTCTGATGTCTATTGTATGCTTATCAAGGACAGAGTCAACACGTGCCTGTGGATAACTTGTCTTTTATATTATTTGATGACCAATTCCAAAGGGCAATGATCCGATCCAAGCACTTCGCTGTGGATAATAATGTCCTTTATATCCTTGACCATATCCAGCGAAACGAAGAAGTAATCTATGCGCCAGCCGACATTGCGCTCTCGGGCAGCAGTCTTCATGTCCCAGTAAGTATAGGCTCCGGTTTTCGTAGGGTACAAATGCCGGAACACATCGATGTAGCCCTGGTTTACAACCTGGTCGAGCCAAGCGCGCTCTTCAGGTAGGAAACCCGTATTCTCTTCATTTTCTTTCGGCCGAGCCAAGTCGATAGCTTCATGCGCAGTATTGATGTCGCCGCAAAAAACAACCTTTTTGCCTTTCGATCCATCTTTCGGCTTGCGGATGTTTTCTATGTATTCCAAAAACGCATCGTAAAAGCGAAGCTTGTAGTCGAGCCGGACCGGGCCGCCACCGCCGTTGGGGAAGTAGATATTTATCAAAACGAAATCCTTAAAATACAGCCCGAGCAGCCGGCCTTCCTGGTCGAATTCGGGAATACCCATGCCGTAATCGACTTTTTCCGGCTTTATTTTCGTATATACGGCCACACCGCTGTATCCTTTGCGAAGTTTGGAATGATCGAAGTATGCATGATAACCGGCTATATTTTTGATCTCGTCGATAAGCTGGTCTTCCTGGACTTTCACTTCCTGCATGCAGAAAATATCCGGACTTTTCTTGATAAGCCACTGAAGATTGCCCTTTTTGTGCAACGCGCGCAGTCCGTTTACATTCCAGCAGATGATATTCATGGGGAAACTATAGCAGGGAATGGGGAAAGCAGAAAATGTACATTTAATAGTTAAGACACGAACCCCATCGGCTCTTTTGGTTTTTCATCCTCAAGCAACAGATATTTGATCGAGTCGAAGATTTCTTTTATCTTGCCGTCGTATTTTTCTTCCAGCTTTTCTATCTTTTCCCGCAGATCCTTATGAGTAGAGAGCAGCTCGCGCAACTGGGTAAAAGTCCTGATGATTTGGATATTGACCTCGATGGCTTTTTGGCTTTTCAATACACTGGAAAGCATGGCGACGCCTTGTTCGGTGAATACGTAGGGCGAATATTTTCTATGCTTACCGTGTGGCAAACTTAAGGTCACAAATTGTGACCTTAAGTTTGAAGTTTCAATGTGCGATTTCCATACATTTGCCTCGTGCGCATTAAGTTGAAACATGAAATCTGTTGGAAAACGCTTTAAGTTTCTTCTAACAGCCTGATTTAGAGCTTTAATTGGAACATTATATAGCTCTGCCAAATCTCTATCAATCATCACCTTCTTGCCTCTGATCAGGAATATTCTGCTGATGATTCTTTCTTTAGGCATTTCTATAATCTCTAATTTGGAACTAGCCATAATTTATATTTTTAAAACTTCACCGTCAGCGGGCTGCCGAGCCCCGTAATGTAGTCGTAGTGCTTGCGGGCAGTGCAGAAGTAGACGCAGGTGCCGTTTTTGCCGCTCGTAATGTCGCGAAAGTATGCGGAACTAGCTGTGGAAGCTTTATCTGCGTATAAGTTTGAAAGGGAAGCGGAATGGCCGAGCGCCTGGATAGCAGCCCATTGCGGCGCGCCGGCCGACGTGCCACCAAGTGTAAACCAGCCTTTTTGCCTGTTGAAACCGAAGCTATCGTAGACGGAAAAACCGGAAGCAGGGTCGGCGTCGTAGGAGACATCGGGTACGGCGCGCATGTTTTTTGCTTTTGGAATACTGTAATCTTTTTGATAAGAAGCTTGGGAAATATATGCGCTCACTCCGCCGCCGCTGCCGCTCCAGGCTGTCTCGCTAATTTTCGCGGTCGTGCTTGAATGCGAAGCAGACAAAGGCAAACTCGTACCACCGACGCCGATGACATTTGCCGAGACGGCCGGCCAGCTTACGCCAGCACCGTTATCTCCAGACGAAGCAAAAAATATAGCGCCGTATTGGCTGACAAAATGAGATTCCAAACTTGCTTCATCGGCAAATTCGCTTCCGCCCCAACTCATGGAAACTGCTACGACATCGGAGCGGCTCCGTGCATAATCTACCGCTTTCAACAGGTTTGGGCCGCTTGGAGAAGCAGCTTCGACCAGAAGTATTTTTGCAGCAGGAGCAATAGCATGGACCCACTCGACATCCATCGAAGTTTCGAGCGACCAGCCCGCATCGGCTTTTGTGCCGCTTGCCATAGGATGTATTTCCAAGCAGCTATTGTCCTGGGAACAGACAGGCAGATTGAATTGCCGGCTGAAAACACCTAGATC
>JARIGY010000013.1 GCA_029288535.1 Candidatus Tayloriibacteriota bacterium
CTTTAAAACCTCACAGCTGTCCGGGCAGGCTCATGCCCAGGGCTCTGCCGCTGTCGTCAATGGCACTAACGGCACTGCTTCCTCGACAGAGACGGTAGGCGGCATATACCAGATAGGCACGGTTAATGCCGGTTTTGTGACGGCCGGCACGGTATATGCGCAGTACCCGACAGCGGGTTATTCGAAAGCGGGCTTCATAAGCGCCCAGTATTAAGGCCGTATAATAGCTTGACTTTATATTTATACTGTGCTATTATAGTACAGGAAAAGCACCATTTACAACGCCTCCAAAAGAGGCAGGAAAGGAATCCCATGAAGTGGTTCGCAGTGGTCATTGTGGCAATCTTTATCGCCCTTCTCGTTGCGTCAGCTCGGGCTGAAGAGCCGAGCAAGGAACTTATTGACGCGCTTATCCACAGGGAGACGGATGACTGGGTTCGAAAAAATCCTGGCAAAAGTCCTAATGAGGCGATTGGAGATCTTGATCTTCGACACCATGCCTACGGATGCCTTCAAATCCGCCAGTCCTGTGTAGACGACTACAACAAGGCGAACGGCACGAAGGTTCAGCCAAAGGATTGCTTGAACAATCGAGACTTGTCGGTGAAGATTTGCAAGTGGTACATCGACCACTATGCAAAAGAATCTCGATTGGGGCATGCTCCGACCGACGAAGACAAGGCGAGGATTTGGAATGGGGGCCCGAATGGATTCAAGAAAGAATCCACTGTGGATTATTGGACGTATGTCCAGGCACAGTTGAAGTAGTACTTTTTCACATCACGGATTTTCACTGGAAAGGAACGAATCATGTCTCAAGAGTTCTATCCGCAGATCCTGACCGAAGTCGGGAAGCAACTGTCGCACGAAGTGTGCGTTCGCCGGACTGGTATGACGCCTCAGCAATTTGCTGATGCTGAATGCCATCGCCGCGCGATGGAGAAACTTCGGACCGACCTGCCGACGCGTTTGCAACACAGGCGCGTCAAAATGGCTCGGGCGCGGCTCAAGCATCTCGACAACGATACCAAGGTGTCGGTTGCCGCCGGTCGTATGATCGATGCTAACGTCTTCGACCATCCGCTGGCTGACCAGCTCGTCGATGTTAGGAAGCGAGTGGCGTAATGTTCTTTCACCTCTAACCCCTGAGCCGTGTCCACCTGGATACGGCTCTATTTTTATATAAAAGCTTGTTTAAAATGCATTTTCTTGGTATCTTTCACCCTACATGCGAGTATAGCTCAGTTGGTAGAGCACATCACTGATACTGATGGGGTCCAAGGTTCGAATCCTTGTACTCGCACACATTGACTTGACAGTATGGCAAAGCGGGGGCACTATTATCCTCGGAAGGACAGTTTGGGGTATGGATACCCTGAGCATGTTCCGAAGGAAAGAACATCAGCAGTCCAATGGAGGACATGATGAGCAGTTCATGTTTAGTCGGGCGGCATCGGAAGTCGCAGCGTAAGTCGTCGGATGCCTGCATCCAGTCTCCGGTCAAGAGGTATGTTCCTAAGCAGAGGTCTCCAGCCTCTTTGCTCAAAGGAGCAGATCCTGTCCTCAATCCAGTCTTGAGCAAGATCCCGATGGGTAACTACCACGGCGTCACTCAACAGGAAGTCGAGGTCCAGCTCGAAGAACAGCGGGCAGCCGAATTGGCAGCAGCACTGCAAGCCAAGCGGGATGCAAGGAGGCTCCGCAAGAAGTAGTCGGGAAGGAAGACTACTGCATTCAAAAAGGCCGTGTTGCGCAAGCACCACGGCCTTTGATTTTTATATGAATTGCTGTATGATGTCTAATCGTGTCACTCAGCATTAATCAGTTATCATTTTAGTATGAATCCTACAAAAAAGACGAAAATTGTCGCAACGATTGGCCCTGCAACTGAATCGGAAGAAATGCTCGCAAAGCTTTTGCATGCCGGCTTCAATGTCATGCGGCTCAACTTCTCGCACGGGGACTTCGCGGAGCACCAGACCAAAGTCGACAATCTGCGAAAGGCTATCAAGAAAACAGGCATTACCGCCGCTATCCTCCAGGACTTGGCCGGACCAAAAATCCGCATCGGAGATTTCAAAACCACTTCGGTAACCCTCAAGGAAGGCCAGACTTTCACTATCACGACCGACCAGATCGAAGGCGATGAAACCCGGGTTTCGTGCAACTACAAGCCGCTTCCGAAAGAAGTGAAGGTTGGCGGGTACATCATGATGCATGACGGCAAGAAGAAGCTTCTGATCACCGACATCAAGGGCAACGACGTCATCACCAAAGTCATCATCGGCGGCGACATCAAAGGCCGACGCGGACTGAATCTTCCCGGCGCGTATCTTTCCGTCGCGTCGCTTACCGACAAAGACAAGAAGGATATCGATTTCGGCATCAAGAACAACGTGGACTTTTTTGCGTTCTCTTTTGTGCGACGCCCATCCGACGTCATCGAGCTCCGGGAGATTTTGACCAAGCGAAAATCGAAAGCGCTCATTATCGCAAAGATCGAAGACCAGGAAGCCATTGAAAATATCGACAAGCTCATTGCGCTTGTAGACGGCGTGATGATCGGCCGCGGCGACTTGGCGATCGAGATCGGCGCGGAAAACATGCCGCTCACCCAGAAGATGATCACGGCAAAGTGCAACGCTGCCGGCAAGCCTGTCATCACCGCAACCCAGATCCTCGAATCGATGATCAAGAGCGCGACACCGACCCGTGCCGAGGTTTCAGACATCGCCAACGCGATCTTCGAAGGTACCGACGCGATCATGCTCTCGGAGGAAACAACATTGGGAGATTTCCCGGTAAAGTCTGTCGAGACCATGTCGCTTGTATCCCGCACCATCGAGGCCGGCAAGCTCTATCAGGACCACGTGCTTGAGTCTCAGACTATGAAGCATGTGCCGCTGACCGGCGCCACAGCCGACGCCGTCACCAACGAAGTGGTGGATATTGCCAACGGCGTCCATGCCAAGGCTATTATCGCCCTTACCGAATCTGGCTTTACCGCCCGCATGATCTCCCGCTACAAGCCGCTTCAGCCAATCGTCGCGTTTACAACCAACGAAAAAACCCACAACCAGCTTCTGTTGAGCTTCGGTGTCACTCCGGTACTTGTCGAAAAATTCCAGACGCTCAACGAAGTGATCAAGGTAATCAAAGCCTATCTCGTCAAGAATAAAATCGCTTCAAAGGGCGACAAGATCGTGATCGCAGCCGGCGCTCCGTTCGGCAAGAAAGTCGATACCAATATGATCTTGGTTGAAACAGTGTAAGAAGCGTCTCTCTGCGCATGTCTCATAGTCCGTATGGACTGGACTCCCGAGGTGAAAAATATCGTCGACCTGTTTCCTGAACGGGGTATTTTCCTGACGGGGATCGAGAGCTCCGACCCATGGGTGGAAGGCAAGCGGCGCAACCAGCTTCAGGAAGCGCACAATTTCTACGAGCATTGGGAAGTGCGGCTTGAGAATATCCGGAAGCTTGGAATCACCTGGCTTCGCTTCGGGCCGCCGTATTCGCAGACGCATGTCGGCAAAGATGCGTATGACCTTTCCCTTGCGGAGAAAGTCCTCGGCAGGTGCGATGAACTCGGCATCGAAGTCATCATCGACCTCCTGCATTTCGGCTTGCCGGACTGGCTTCACGCCCATTCGTCGGATGAAACGTTCTTTCAGAATAGCGCGTTTCCGATCGAATTTGCCGCGTATGTCGGCCATGTTGCACGTACGTTTCCGAAGATAAGATATTTTACGGTCATCAACGAACCGTTCATCACGGCCAGCTTTTCGACTAAGCTCGGCTTTTGGAACGAGAGCAGGCGAAGCGGCTGGAACGAAGACCGGCTTTTCATGAATGCCGTAAAAAACATCGCCCGGGCGGCCATTCTCGGCAGGGAAGAAATAGAAAAAGTATGGCGGTCCGAGCGCCGCCCGGGCCGGCCTATTTTCATCCAAAATGAGAGTTTCGAATTGGCGATCGCCGAGGATAATGCCGGCCACCGGATGCCGGAAGCGGACGCATTCAACCTCCGCCGTTTCGCCGCGCTCGATCTCATTTTCGGCTACCGGGATGCCGCCATGAAAGAGTATGTGCTTAAGCACGGTTTCGGCGAGGCGGATTATATGTGGTGTATGGAGCACGGTACGCGGCGGGACACGGTTCTCGGGATCGACCATTATCCGGCTGGCGTCCATCGCTACGGTTTGGAAACTACGGTAGATGAAACTCCGGATGCGCCTTTGAAATTATTCGATATCGTCAAAGTATATTGGGACCGCTACCGGCTGGCGATGCTTCATACCGAAACGAACGGCTGGCCGGCGCACGCCGAAAAGATCTGCAGGCAGACGTATGACGTGATCGATCGGCTGCGGCGGGAAGGCTACCCGGTGCTCGGCATGGGCTGGTACGGCGACGAGTACCAGGTCGGCTGGCATTACGCGATGTTCGGCCCGCTCTCATTTGAAGAATCTCCCGTCGGACTTTTTTACAAGGGCGAGCTCCAGCCGGTCGGCCGCCTTTTCGGAGAACTTGCAAAAAAAGGATTTGACCCTATTATTAAAGCTGAGCGGTAAGCGGGCACGTGGCGGAACTGGTATACGCGTACGATTCAGAATCGTATGCCGCAAGGCTTGAGAGTTCAAATCTCTCCGTGCCCACAAAAGAATCGCATATCGGATTCGTCTTTTGAATAGAAATGGGAAGAAAAGAAAGCGAGGCTGATGCATGGAAAAATTCGTTCTTCAGAATGCCTTCCCGATCGAAGGCGGAATCTGGAGAGTGTATAGGGCAGGGCATCTTTCACAGGAGCTTTATGCGATAGTGCGAAAAGGCGATGCTCCGACGGGAGTCGGCCTTCTCACTCAGGAAGAAGTCGTCCGATGGCTGAAAGAAAAGCTGCCGAATGCCGAGATTGCCGCCCAGGCATTCTTGCTTGAGCGGTCGTGGCGCAGTGGCGAGCGGACGTTCGTGGCATTTCTCGATTCGGTCGAGCGGCTCTTTGAACATCTGGAATATCTGGAGGAATTGAACATACCTCCGACGGACTTTCCGGAAACCGGTCTGCAATGATGCGGCCGGTTTTTTAACATTTCGCTTTTTTGCCCGAAGAATGTACAATGGGTTTACAAATGAAATACCGCCGCGGCTACTTTCGAAACAAGAAGGTAACGGTCATGGGACTGGGCTTGTTGGGGCGTGGCGTAGGAGACATCCGCTTTCTGGCGGAAGATGGCGCGGAAGTGCTCGTGACCGATCTTAAATCCGGCGAGGAACTCGCGGCAAGCATCGAAGCTCTCAGTGGTTTTGACAACATCTCGTACGTACTCGGTGGGCACCGCCTTGAACATTTCCGCGACTGCGATTTCGTCCTGAAGGCGGCGAGCGTGCCGATCGACTCGCCTTATATCCTTGAAGCGCACAAGCACAATATTCCCGTTGAAATGAGCGCTTCGCTTTTCGCGTCGCTCACTCCCGCGATGATTATCGGCGTGACCGGCACGCGCGGCAAATCCACGACCACGCACCTTCTCTATGAAATCCTGAAAGCCGGGCTGCCGGACAAAAAAATATTTCTCGGCGGCAACATCAAGGGTATTTCAACCCTTGAATTTTTATCTAAAACCCAGGATGGCGACATTGCCGTGCTCGAGCTCGACTCGTGGCAGCTTCAGGGTTTTGGAGAAAGGAAGATAAGCCCTCATGTCGCAGTCTTCACGACATTTTTTCCCGATCACCTCAACTATTACAAAGGCAATCTCGACGCCTATCTTGAAGACAAAATAAATATTTTCAAATACCAGACGGAAGAGGATGCGCTCATATTCGGCAGCCAGGTCGCTTCCATCGTAAAAGAAAAATACGGTTCGCTCATCCGCTCGGCGCTTATCGAAGTCAACAGCGACGCCTTGCCTGCGGCCTGGAGTGTGCCGATCCCAGGTCTCCACAACCGCTATAATGCCGCGCTTGCAATGCAAGCCGCCAAGCTTCTCGGTGTTGAGCTGGATGTCATCCGCAACACGATCGAGCATTTCCGGGGCGTGTCCGGCCGGTTGGAATTTCTTAAGGAACATAAGGGCATTAAAATCTACAACGACACGACAGCGACCACGCCCGAAGCGACGCTTGCCGGCCTCCGGGCGTTCGGTCTGGACCCGACCATTGTCCTTATTTTCGGCGGGTCCGACAAAGGGCTCGAAATGGGGCATCTGTTTTTGGATATGCCAAACTACGTCAGGGCCGTCATTACGCTTCCTGGCACCGGCACCGACAGGGTCCAGCCGGAACTCGAAGAGCTTATGCAGAAAAACAGGAATATACAATATGAACAGGCAGAAAGCATGCAGGATGCTGTGCAAAAAGCTGTGGCACTCAGCCGCAGAGGGGACAATATCGTCCTAAGCCCCGGCTTTGCTTCATTCGGCCAATTCGACAATGAATTCGACAGGGGAGACCAGTTTGCCGATGCGGTGAAGAATCTTGCGTAATTACTAGCCAAATCCCGCCTTTCGGTGTAGTGTTTTCTCCAGAAGGGGTTCTTCGAAACTTTACCGAAAGAGGTGATGTCATGTTCGAACGCTTCAGTGGTTTTGCCCGAATGGTTCTGAGCTATGCAAATCAGGAAGCTCTGCATCTCAATCATGAGTGTGTGGATCCCGAGCATATTCTGCTCGGGATATCGAGGGCTGCGACGTGTATCGGGGCAAATGTGCTGAAAAATTACGGAGTCGACCTCCAGGTTTTGCGGGTTAGGATTGAACAGAGAATACAAGCCGGGCCGCCCAGGGTAGCTATGGGTCTCTTGCCCCGAGCGCCGGTTACCAGGAAGATCATCGAACAGGCGATTCTCCAGGCAGATATGTTCAACCATAGCTATGTTGGCAGCGAGCACTTGCTTCTTGCATTGTTTTTAGACCCTGGCTTAGGTGAGATTAATGTCGCACGGGAAGTTCTATTGAGCTTTCAGGGTGTTACGTACGAAGCGGTGAGGGAAGATGTGTATCATCTGACCGTTCCAGAGCTTGAAGATCTGCCTGCTCCAGTCAAGCCGACACACACGATCGAAACCGTGTTCAAGACCATGATACCGGTGACGACGCAAAGGTCGCTTGGTGATCTGGGCGGCATCCCCGTTGATCTTGGTGCAGTTGTCGCCGGCCTCAAGCCGAAACTGCCGGCTTGGCTCATTGCGCTGATTGTCGCTTCCTGCGAAAATGGCGCATTCAGCGAAAAGAAATTCTTCGAGCTTTTGCCGGGCGTCATGCAGACTCACGTTAAAGTCGGTTCCATCCTTGATAAGCGCTTCGAGCCGATTACCAGGCCTGTCCTAGAGGCCAATGT
>JARIGY010000020.1 GCA_029288535.1 Candidatus Tayloriibacteriota bacterium
CATCGGGTACATGTGCTGCCGGCCGAGCGCTCCGTGAAGCGAAACAGGAATGCTCGAGCCGTGGTAATTGACCTTCATGGTGATGCCAATCGGAAATTCGAGAGCGGAAGTATCATATGAACCGTACAATACAGACTCATGTGAACCGTAGACCTCGGCGCCGGGCTCGAAGCCGAAGCTCACTTTCCTATTCCTGATATTTTCGGAAAAAGTGCGGATGCGGTTGTCGTCATGATTGAAAACAAAAACTCCATCCGGCCTGAGCTCCTGGGCAAGAAAACTTTTTTCGGTTATGAGATCCTCGATCGAAGGGAAAAACTCGACATGCACCGGCACATCGCCGAAACGGGTAATGACTGCGACATCGGGCTTGAGCCACTTCGACACGGTCTCGATGTCGCCAGGCTTGTCGGCGCCGACTTCAAGCACCAGCCACTCGGGATATTTGTGAGGCAGCGCAAAAAGCAGAAAGCCTTCGATGATGTTGCCGAGCCAGATGAAAGGGTTGGACCAGCCGTTGGGGCAGCCGAGAATGGTGAGCGGCACGCCGACTTCGCTGTTGAAACTTTTTTCGCTGCGGCGGGTCGGGAAAGAGCCGGAGAGCACGGTGTAGATAGCGTCTTTGGCCGAAGTCTTGCCGACCGAGCCGGTGATAGCTACGACCTTCGGCTTGTATTTCCTGATGACCATGACCGCTTCCCAGGTCAGGATTTTGACAACGATTGTTTTGAACGTGTTTTTCATATTAGCGATCGGGCGGGATCTCATAGTAGTTTATCAGAAATTTTTCAATATTGACAAACGGCTCGGTCAGCGTGTGAGAGGCGTACTCGACTCCCTGCGGCTTGAGCGTGTAGAGGAAAACGAGGAAGCGCGGATTGTATGATGGAAAATAGCCGAAAAAAGAGTGGAGGTATTGGTTGGGATAATATTTGCCGGTCGACGGATCCACAATCTGGGCGGTACCGGTCTTGGCCGCCACGCTGTAATGATCCATTTTTACGGCGCCCACAAGAAGCGCGTTGTCCACCACCCCGGTAAGCATTTTTGAAATCTCATGCGACGTTTCCGGCTTGAGAACCTGAAGCGGCGCAGGCTCTGTTATTTTTCGGGAAAAACCGACATTGTAGTCTATCTCCTTCACGACGTGCGGCGTGATAAGCTTGCCGCCGTTGGCGAGGACAGACAAAGCGCGGGCAATGGCGACCGGACTTTCGGCAATTCCCTGGCCGAACGACGCGGTGGCATATTCCACGTCGCGCGGGCTTTTAAGGTTGTTCATGAGCGGACTGGCTTCGTTGGGAAGGTCGATGCCGGTTTTCTCGCCCAGACCGTATTTATTGAGAAAATAATCTGCAAACACCCCATTGCCGGTTTTGCCTTCGACATATGCTGCGCCGAGGTTGAGCGACTCGTTGAGAATGGTCTGCATCGGAGTGCTGGGACCGCGGGCTTTCAAGTCGTAATTGCAGATAGTGCTCTTATTGAGCTTGATGCAGCCGGTGTCATTGTAGGTCGAATCGGGCGTGATCGCTCCCGTATCAAGGCCGGCGGCAAGCGTCAGCGGTTTGACGATCGATCCCATTTCGTAAATGCTCTGCACAAGCGGGTCGGTAAAGGATGCGATATTCTTCGTCTGCTGGAATGTGTTCGGATCGAACGACGGGTTTGCAGCCATGGCATAGATTTCTCCGGTATTGGGATCGATGACGATGCCGCCGGTAATGACAGACCGGTACTGATCCTGCACTACCTGCAATTGCTTTTCGAGAGCTGCCTGGACGCTCGGCTCGATGGTAGAAACGATATCGCCCTCCGTCTTGCCGGTATCGGTAAGCGTCTGGTGGATGTCGGAGAAAATTTCGGCGAAGAAGTTTACATACACATCATCTCCAGTCCGGGTCAGCGTAGACTCATATTGTTTTTCCAGGCCATATTGGCCGGACACGGTCGTGCCGTCCTTATTGAAGCCGACAAAACCGAGCAGCTGGGCCGCAAGCTGCTGGCCGGGATAGTACCGCCACTTTTCTTCGTACGTATTGACGCCCGAGATGGAAAGCGCATTCACTGCCTTTGCGATATCGGGGTCGGTGCGCTTGGCTATCTCTTCATAGCTGTCATTCTGCTTTGTCGCGCGCGCAATAAAATCAGCATGATCCAATTTGATTACTGCAGAAAGTTTGGCATACGCATCTTCCGGGTTTTTTATAAGCTTGGGATTGATCGCAATAGTATACCCGAGCCGCAATGACGCCGCCGCCATGAGCGTAGTATCTTTTGACTGGAAGAAAATGGTGCCACGGTCGAAAACGCCTCCGACAGGCTGGATATATTGCCTATCGGCGCGTTCGCTGAACTGTTTGCCCGAGACGATCTGCACGAGATAGAGTTTCGTCGCCAAAAATAGCGCAAAAATAATGCAGACGATAGAAACAATCCGGATTCTGACGACGGGGTCGCTCATTGAAACTTATTGTACCACGCGATCAGCGTGAAGAATTAAATGAGAGCGTTGCTGCGGGCTTTTGCTGCGCCAAAAACGTAGTTGGAGAAAAATCCATAAAGCCTTTTTCATGGGCCAGATCGAGCGTAATACTGTCCTTGAGCGTAATGTATTTGAATTCAAGTCCGCCTATCGATGTGGAGAGCGTAGCAACCGTACGGCCGGTCTGCTCCCTAGCAACGACATTCATGACTGTCCTGTTGACGAGATACACATACAGCGCAAAAAGAGAGACGAGCAGCGCAAGCGCCGCGAAAAACAGGACTTTGGTGTTGAGTGCCTGGAGCTTATTGAGCGATAGTGCGTGAGCTTTTGTTTTCATTGCTATATTTTTTCGATAATTCGTAATTTTGCACTGCGAGCCCTGCGATTTCCCGAAAGCTCATCCTGTGCTGCCGTAATCGGCTTCTTCGTGATGAGGTTCGCCAGATCCTCGTGCGCTTTGCTTCTAAAAAAGTTTTTGACGATCCGGTCTTCGAGACTATGAAATGAGATCACCGCCATCCTGCCGCCGGGTGCCAATCTTTCGAAACCCTTTTCGATCCCCTCTTCGAGCGCTTTGAGTTCCTGATTGACGGCAATGCGTATGGCTTGGAACGTTCTCGTAGCGAAATGGATTTTGCCTTTTGTGTATTTGACAGGCACCGCAGATTTGATGATGGCGACAAGCTGATGAGTGGTCTTTATCGGCTCGATAGCCCGGGCGTAGACGATGGCGTGAGCGATCTTATTGGCATATCGATCTTCGCCGAAACCGCGGATGATCGTCTGGAGCGTATCCTCCTGCCAGGTGTTGACCACATCTTCGGCCGTCGTATCATCTTCGCCGGCTTCCTTGGCGAATGTCATCCGCAAAGGCTCGTCGAAACGAAAGCTGAAACCCCGGCCCGATTCGTCGAGCTGGTTGGAGCTTAATCCGATATCCAGCAGGATCCTGTGTACCTTCTGAATACCAAGCGTATCAAGAATAGTATCGATGTTCCGGAAATTACCCTGAACGAATGCCGCGTCGGCTTCCATCTTTTGAAACCGGGATGTTGCCCGGGCCAATGCTTCAGTGTCCATGTCGATGCCGATGATCCGCACCGTTTTGCCGAAGCGTTTTGCAACCTCTTCGGCATGGCCTCCCGAACCAAGCGTGCCGTCGACATATATGTCGCCAGGCTGGATAGCGAGACCGTCTATTGAATTATGTAAAAGAACGCTGCTGTGGCCGTATTCCATGGCTTAGAAGGCGCCGACCTCTCCGAGTTTCTGTGCCAACGTATCGGCCTCGGATTCGATCTTCCTCTTGTACTCGGCCCACTTCGTAGAATTCCAAAGTTCGATGCGATTGTGGACGCCTGTTAAGACGACTTCCTTATCGAGCTTTGCAAAACTTTTGAGATGTTCCGGGATGAGCATCCGACCGACCGCGTCGACGTCTACATCCATGGCACCTGCCAGCATAAAACGATTGAACCCTCTCGTGTCGGCCTGGCCCATGCTGAGGCCAGCCAGCTTCTCCGCTATTTTTTCCCATTCTCCCAATGGGTACAGGAACAAACAGTTATCCAGGCCGTGCGTGATGACAACTTTCTTGCCGACCTCCTTCCGGAATTTTGCCGGAAGCGAAATGCGGTTTTTGTCGTCTATCGTATGGGTGTATTGGCCGAGTAGCATGTTATTTCTGTAACTTTCCTAAATCTGAAACCTACCACTTTCTCCCACTTACAACCATTATATCCCACTCTCTTCCATTTACAACCATACTTATCCACTTTTATTCCCGCTTCGCACAATAAAAAACAGCTTTACGGAGTTGTAAAGCTGTTCATCTTCCAAAGGGAAGATTCGATTACGGTATTCCAAAAATAAAGTGAACTGCGAAAAAAACAAGAGACATGGTGAGAAGCCCGCCGAGAACGATTTTCTCAGCAAGGTTACGCTCAAACCAAAATTCTTTCCATTCTTTCCAGAAACTCAGCATATCTGCCTTTCTGCTCCCTGAGCAAATGACTAATGGAAATACTACTGCAAATTTATAAAAAAGCAATTATAAAATATAGAGGTTAGACCTCTACTTACTCACTGAGATACATTTTCTTCTTGATTTCTTCAAGCTGTTTAATAACTTCAGGATCTGTAATTTTAGTAAACCGCGGGAAAGTTTTGCCATCTTTTTCGAGTGCCCCAATAAACATATCAAAAGGTCTGGACTGAAAATTTGCTGGCGGCATCTATTCGCTTTCATAAAGCGGCCTATAGAGCACAGTAAAAGTATTTTCCTCTGTATTTCGCGCGATACCCACTACTTCATACATGTAGTTATACTTTTTTCCGTGTGGGTCGTGCTTGTAATGATAATAAAAACCCTTTTCTGGAAATATTGTTGTATTGTGCATAAAATATAATCAAGAATACATGCTTTGCTTCTGCCACATAGAAAAGTAACTACCTTTTGCATTTAATAATTCAGCATGAGTTCCTTGTTCGATTATTTTGCCCTCATGCATGACTAAAATCCTATCAAGCCGAGAAATACTACTTAATCGATGGGCAATAATGATTGCAGTACGATTATGTATCATTCTAGGGATTGCATCTTGGATCAATTTTTCGCTTTCGCTGTCCAAAGCGCTGGTAGCTTCATCAAAAATAATTATAGAAGCGTTTTTTAACAAAGCTCTGGCTAAAACAATCCGTTGTTTTTGTCCTCCGCTTAGTTTTACACCACGCTCCCCCACAGTAGTATTATAACCTTCACTCAAATCTAAAATGAAATCATGAGCATGTGCAATCTTTGCAGCACTTATCATTTCTTCATCGGTTGCTTCTCTGTTAAAATATAAAATATTTTCTTTTATTGTTCGGTGAAAAAGCAACGGTTCCTGAGGTACATACGAAATTTTTTGACGCAGCTCGCTTTGGCGCATATTTCTTATATCAACTCCATCTATCGCGATAGAGCCTCCATCAACATCATCAAAACGCATCAATAATCCGGCCAAAGTACTTTTTCCAGCCCCGCTTAAACCTATAATTCCGACATGCTCTCCACCTTTGATGATTAAATTCATATCCGTAAAGACAGGGTGGGATTTTTTTGTTTTATAAGCAAAAGCTACATTTTGCAGTTGAATTTCTGCTTTGGTCATTCGTAGGGATTGTGGATTTGCTATATCCATAATTGATTCATAGGCGTTCCCTAGATACTCAAGTGTCGGATATACTTTGGCGATATGCTCATCATTGCGCGATATGAGATCCGGCAGTTCACCAATGCTCTGCATTATTTGTAATAAATATATAAATATCAATACAATAAGGCCAACTGATTCGATACCGTTTCTGGTGGTATTAAGCGCAATATAAAATCCAAATACCATAGCTAGGCCAGTAAGTGCGATTCTCGGCAAATCGAAAAATGCGACGGCTTTGTGGCGCAACCAGAAGTTCTTCATCTCTTCTTCAGAAAGTTCTGCAACCTTCCTTAAAGACTCAGATTCATGGCCGGCCGATTTGAAGGCAACTGCATTTGTTAATTCATCTGATACTTCACCTGTCAATTTGCGGTATATTTCTTGTGCAGGTTTGCGGTATTTATTAACCCTACTGAATGACCACATGACATACGCCCCTAAAATTAAAACAGTGACTACCGCTAGCAAGCCAAGCGGCGGCCGCACAAAAAATAGAACAACAACGGGACCGAAGAGTGAAACAAACATTCTGACTGCATCACTGCGATGCAAACGAACCAGTGCCATTGTTCCATCCAGATGCTGTCTAAACAAACTTATTAGATATCCGGTTTGATGATCGCGATAAAAAGACAGATCTTTGCCAACTAACTTTTGGTAATAGTTCATGAGCAACACCTTGTACCGTGTATCCGTCGTTTTGATCGCAAGTAATTCACCGAGCGCACCAATTAATGTACCGGCAATATATACGAGTATAAAAAGAAGAATGAGAGATTTTGCCTTTTCAGTACTCCCTGTAGCCATATCTAATGCAAGATATGAAACAATAAGCACAAGAAAAACCTTTTGGGTAAGCGTTCTTATGCATTCAGTAACAATTCCAATCCAAAGTAATGGCAAATTGCCATAAGCATGTAATAAATGTTTATATACAGCCTTTTTCATAGAAAACTACTTTGGCCGCATGGTCGGAAACAGGATCACTTCCTTGATGTTATGCATATCGAGCAAAAGCATGACGAGGCGGTCGATGCCGATCCCGACACCGCCTGCTGGCGGCATGCCGTATTCCAAAGATTCGACAAAGTCATGGTCGAACGCCTGCGCTTCCGCATCGCCCGCTTTCCTGTTGGCTTCCTGCGCTTCGAAACGGGCGCGCTGGTCTATCGGATCGTTGAGCTCGGAAAAGCCTTTTACTATTTCAATGCCGCCGACGATAAGCTGGAACGCATCGACAAGGTTCGGATCTTTCTCCGAACGCTTTGCCAGCGGAAGCATGTTCACCGGGTAGTCCACGATAAACGTCGGCTGCGTGAGCTTGGGCCGAACGGCTTTTTTATAGATATTATCTATAATCTTTTCAAGCGGATCGGTCTTGTTTACGCTCACGCCATGCGAATGGGAAATAGTAGTAAGCTGAGCGAGATTTATATTCGCCATATCTTCTATTCCCGCATACTGCTTGAGCAGATCCTGATATGAAATAACACTGAAAGCTTTTGTAAAATCTATTGCTTCGCCTTCATGAGTGAGTTCGGTTTTATAGAATACGTTTTTAACGATGCTTTTGAGCATCATCTCGACAAACGCCATCTGGTGATTTTTGTCGGTAAAGGTCTCGTAAAACTCAAGCATCGTAAACTCGGGGTTGTGGGTCACATCGATCCCCTCGTTCCTGAAATTGCGGGAAACTTCATAGACTTTCGGAAAGCCGGCGACGAGCAGGCGCTTCAGATAGAGCTCGGGCGCGATCCGGAGAAAAAGTTCTACGTCCAGAGCATTGTGGTGCGTGATAAACGGCAAGGCGTTGGTGCCGCCGGCGATAGGCTGGAGCATCGGCGTTTCGACTTCGAGAAAATTGCCGGCATCGAGAATTTTGCGGATTTCAGAAATGATTTTTGAGCGCAGGATGAATCGGGTTTTCACTTCCGCGTTTGAAAGGATATCGAGATAACGCTTGCGGAAGCGCTCTTCGACATCCTGCAGGCCGTGCCATTTCTCCGGCAGCGGCAAAAGGGATTTGGAAAGCATCTTCCAGCCTTTGACTTGGATACTTTTTTCGCCACGCTTGGTGACAAAAAGCGTACCGTGAATTTCAACAAAATCTCCGATATCAATGGCATCAGTAAAAAGTGACCACAGCGATTCTTCAACATCTTCCTTTTTCATGACGCCCTGGAACTTTCCTGTACCGTCGTCGAGGTGAAAGAAAACCAAAGAACCCATCGATCGGATCGACATGACGCGGCCGACAATGTACACAACAGGATTTGCAGTTGCCAGGATTTCGAATTTTTCGGCCAGTTCGAGCAATGAATAATCCCTGCGGCTCTGCGCCGGGTACGGATCCATGCCATGCTGTTTGAGAAGTTCAAGCTTTCCAAGCCGGGTTTGCCGGATATCGTCGAGGTTTGACATTGATACAGTATACGAAACTTACGCCAAGTTCACAATTTTATATTTTGCAAGGCCGACTGGAGTCTGAACGGTAAAGGTGTCGCCTTTCTTTTTGCCTTTCATGGCGATGCCGATCGGAGAAATGATTGAAAGCTTGTTCTGAGTCATGTCCGCTTCTTCCGAACCGACGATGATGTATGTTGCGGATTCTTTTCGGCCTTCTTTGATGATTTCTACGGTCGAGCCGACATTGGCCGCTTCGGAGTGATGCGCGTCGACAATTGAAACATCTTTCAAAATAGCATCGAGCCGGCCGATGCGCTCTTCGAGCAACGCCTGGCGCTCGCGGGCCGAATGGTACTCGGCGTTTTCGGAAAGGTCGCCGAGCTGTTTTGCGTATTCGAGTTCTTCAGCGACGTCTTTTCTTCCGGACGTTCGCAGCTGTTCCAATTCTTTTGTAAGCTCATCGAACTTGTCTTTTGTCAGATAATGTTTTTCAGTGTTCATGGGAAATGTTAAGTTTTAAAATTGAATGCAGTATATCCTTTTTTTGAAGCGAGGTCAATTGGCCAAATACTCAGGCGTGTTGATATGCATCCAATCGAAGAGCTGGCGGGCAACGTATGGCGCGCCAATGACGTTGTGGATCGGGCCGTGCTCCATCATAACTACGAACGAATAGCGCGGATTATCAAAAGGGAAAAAGCCCGTCACCCACGAGTTGTCGAAATCCTTATTGACGCCGAGCTCGGCCGTACCGGTCTTGGCGCCGATCTTCACATAGTCGACATTGAGCGCGGCAGCAGTACCCTGGATAGCCGAGAGCCGCATGCCGTCATGCACGACATCGAAATAGGATCGCGGCAGGTTGATATGCTCGGCGCTGGCAATCATACTTGTATCATGGGCGATAATGGTCGGATGCAGAAGCGTGCCGTAGTTGGCAACCGCGCCGATAGCCCGGACAACCTGAAGCGGCGTAACCTGAAAACCGTACTGGCCGATAACTGAGTGATACGTATCGCCCAAGCGCCACGGTTCGCCGTTGAAATTTGCCGCCTTCCAAGCCGGCGAAGGTACCTGACCCTTTTGCAAACCGAAAAAAGGAGAGCCGACGTCGTGACCGTAGCCGAACATCGACGTGTATTTGTCTATGTTGGCAATACCCATGCCCGGCTGGTCGCCGAAACCGCCGCCGACTTCATAAAAATAAACGTCGGAAGACTGCTGGATGGCGTGGCGCATATCGAGCGGACCCTGATCCATCCAATCCCGAAAAACCGTTTTCTGGCTTGGATCGTACGGATTCTGGATGGAAATGGAACCGGTCGTATACAGAATCTTGTCCGGAGTAATAGTGTGCGTATCGAGCGCTCCGAGAGCCATGACGGGCTTTACGATCGAGCCAGGAGTGTAGAGACCTGACGTTGCCCGATCGAGCATCGGCGTCGATTTATCGGTAAAATAACTCGTGATGAGTTTTGCATTCGAACCGTCGGCCAGGACCTGGTCGTTATATTCCGGGTACGTCACCTCCGCGATGATTTCGCCGGTTTTGACATCCATCATCACGCCGGCGCCGCCGGTAAAACCGCGGTCTTTGGCAACGCCGGAAATGATATCGTAAAGCTGCGACTGGATGCGCGAGTCGATGCTCAGGTTCAAGCTCTCCCCGCTTTGGGGCGGATTCATGATATTTTGGGAAGCCACTCCGCCATGCGCGTCGGTCTCGGTTATCTTCACGCCGTTTTTGCCCTGGAGCCTGTCATTGAAGAATTTCTCCGCGCCGTCCATGCCGACATAGTCTTCGCGATAATAGAAACCGGAGCTGTCTTTCGAAGGGTATTTTACATAGCCGACGATATTGGCGGCACCGGATGTCGTGGCATATTGGCGGGCGGAAAAATCCGGATCGTTATCATTGCCGACATTCCAGGCGAGCAGCGTATTGTTGCGGTCGTAGATCACGCCGCGATCCGCAAAAATGACCGTATTGCGCAGGCTGTTGTTTTCGCTTCGGGCTGCAAACGCCGCGCCTTGCTTCACCTGCAGATTCCAAACCCGGTAGCTGTACAGGATGCCGACGATCAGGAAAAAAATGCCCGTAGCCGCGACAACTTTGCGCGAAATCGGCTTTTCCATCCTGCCTTCGAACTGGTCCCGGTCGAACTGCGGCAGATTGCTCGAGTCGAGAAAAATCTCATCCGGGTCGATTCCCTCTTTGCCCCGATTGAACCAGCTGCGTTTGAATTTTTTGCGGAATTGTAAAAATGGATTCATGCGGTTTGCGCTTATCTGCCGTAAAATCGAAGCCGGCGCTTGAGCGTTTCGGCAATGACGAAAAGAAAAACTGCGAGAAGCGTGATGACGAATTGAAAATGATGGAACGGCGCGATAGGGGCATTATAGAGCGAATCGATACCGATGCCAAGAAAAAGGATTTCATAAAAAGAGGAAAAAATGAAAAGGCCGGCGACCCCGAACAGCATGGCGGCCCACCAGGGGAAAAGAAACAGCGAAATCAGGAGCAGGATATCGGCAAAGATCCTTCTCATTATTTTTTTTCAATCATGACATACCCGAGCGCCGTCACGTCTGCGGCATTTTTGAAAAGCGCGCGCTCAAACGAATCGACCGCACTCGCATTGATGACCTCGATCGAGCCGAGCATCATCACCGAGGTTGAAGAAGCGAGCGAAACCGTATCGCCTTCTTTCACCTGAGTATTCTTCGGCAGCTTTATTTCAAAATTGCCGGCGCCATGCCCTGTCGCCAGGGATTCGACCGAGCTTGAACCGATAAGCACCGGCGTTTCCCTGTCGGGCGAAGAATAGAGCACGACAGTGGAGGTGCGCTCCGACACATCGCTCACTGTGCCGAGAACGCTATTTTCATCGGCAAGCACCAGGTCGCCGATCTTGATCCCTGCGGTTTTGCCGGCATCGACAATCATCGTGTCGTACGGGGAAAAACCGGGTTTTGAAATGATCCGCGCAATCGCGAACTTCCTATCGGCAGTCGTGCTCGTAGCCAATTTTTCGAGAGCGGCATTCTGGTCTTTGTAAAAATCGCGCTCGGTTTTGATCGCGTCCGAAAGCGCAAGCTTGTCTTTGAGCGCCTGGTTTTCGGCCACGAGCGATGCTTTGAAATGAAAATAATTCCAGACCGCATCGAAACCGCCGCCGATGCCGCCGCGAGCCGCAAGGACGGGTCCGCCCGCCGTCTGCAGTGCAGGCGTAAGGATATGCGGCTTCCAGATATTCAAAACGACAGCCAGGACAAGTACGCCGCCAACAATGCCGGTAGCGACCGCTGTTTTTCTGCGTTTGCGCCGATTATCGCGCTGGGGGTAGATCATCTTCGTTTTGGATAAGGACTTCAAAATACTTCGGCAGGTTTTCCAGTATGACGCCGGTGCCGCGAGCGACGGCAGTGAGCGGGTCTTCGGCGATATGCACGGGGATTTTCAAATATTCCCGAAGCATGGTATCCAAGCCGCGTATGAGGGCGCCACCGCCGGAAAGGTAGAGGCCGCGATTCATGACATCGGCGATCATTTCGGGCGGAGTGGTTTCCAGCACTTCTTTCGCCGCTTCAAGCAGCGTGTCGATGGACTGCGAGGTCGCTTCACGGATATCGGCATCGGTAATCACCACTTCGCGCGGCAAACCTGTCACCAAATCGCGGCCTTTGATTACTGCTTCGAGCGGAGTTTCTCCGGCGAGGACTGTGCCGATGGCGATCTTGATATACTCGGCGGTTTTTTCCCCGATGAGGATTTTGAATTCGCCGCGGATGTAGGCAGTGATGTCGTTGTTGAGCTTGTCTCCGGCAACTTTCAGATTCTTGAATGTCACGACGCCGCCGAGTGAGATGACAGCGATATCCGTCGTACCGCCGCCGATATCGATGATCATGCTGCCGACAGGCTCCATCACCGGCAGGCGGATGCCGATAGCCGCAGCCATCGGTTCTTCGACTATGAACACTTCCCGGGCGCCGGCATTCTTGGTCGCGTCGCGCACGGCCCGAGTTTCGACGTTGGTAATGCCGGATGGCACGCCGATAACCACTCTCGGTCCGAGAAATTTGCGCCCATCGGCCTGCGCCCTGTTTAAAAAGTAAGCGATCATTTCCTCGGTCACTTCGAAATCAGAAATCACGCCGTCGACAAGCGGCCGGATGGCGGTGATGTGCTGCGGCGTGCGGCCGAGCATTTCCTTGGCCTGCGTGCCGACCGCGACAACCGTGCCTGTCTTCTGGTTGAGCGCCACAACAGATGGCTCGTTGAGAATGATGCCGCGACCACGAAGATACACCAGGGTATTTGCAGTACCGAGATCGATGCCGATATCGTGGCTGAACATTTTATTGAATTTGTTTCGGAAGTTCTTGAACATTATTTTTATAGTGCGGACAATGCTGCTTCATCGAGCATTTTCGTTTCTCCCGTCGCCCGGATTTTCATTTCCAGTTTTCCGCTCTCCAAAGTCTTATCGGAAACCACGACGCGGTACGGGATGCCGATAAGATCGGAGTCGGCGAATTTCTCTCCGGCCCGGGCATCCCTATCGTCAAACAGGACTTCGATTCCTTTTTGCGTCAGTTCGGTATAAAGTCTCTCGGCATATTCTTTTGCCTTGAGCTCTTTGCCGGGCAGATAGACCAGATGGATTTTAAACGGCGCTACGCTTTCCGGCCAGGCAATTCCCTTCTCATCGCCGAATATTTCCACGATAGTTCCCATCAGGCGGCCCGGGCCGATGCCGTAGCTTCCCATGACAACAGGCTGGGTCTGGCCGTTTTCATCCTGATATACAAGCCCGAGCGGCTCTGAAAATTTGGTTCCTAGACTGAAAATATTGCCGACCTCGACTGCTTTTTTCTCGACGAGCTTTGCCCGGTCTATTCCCAAATCCTTCAAGACCTCATCGTTCAGCACTTCTTTGTTAACAGCGATCTTCTTCTCTTCGTCTATATAAATGAGATCCTCGCCCGCATCCGTCACCGCCTGGAACTCATGCGAGAATTTTGAGAACGAGCCGCCCGACGCAAACGTGACAAACGTTTTGCTGCCGATACCGGCGCGTTCAAAGATATTTATATACGCCTGCTTGGCCCTTTCATAAAACGCATCGTGCTCTTCAGTATTTTTGGAAAATGAATAGAGGTCCTTCATCAGGAATTCCCGGCCGCGCATGATCCCCGACTTGGCCCGGGCTTCGTTGCGGAATTTGGTTTGAAACTGATACGCGTATTGCGGCAAGTCCCTGTAGGATTTTACATATTCGGACATGAGCGCCGTGAGCGGCTCTTCGTGAGTGAAACTCAAGCCGAGTTCGGTGTCATTTTTAAGTTTTGTCTTGAACCAATTATCCACGACATCGTCCGACCAGCGATTGGTTTTTTCCCAATTCGTCTTGTCCTGCAGCGCCGTCATGAACATTTCCTGTCCGCCGATCGTGTTCATTTCCTGCCGGATGATTTCCACGATCTTGTTCAAGACTCGCAACCCAAGCGGCAGGAACGAATACACTCCCGCCATTTCCTTGTGGACATAGCCGGCGCGGATCAATAGTTGCGCATTTTTCGACACTTCATCCTTCGGAGCTTCTTTGCGGGTTTTGGTGAAAAGAGTAGATTGCCTCATGCATCGAATACTACAGGAAAAGGCAGAGTCGGTCAAAATTCGATGAATGGCTGTTTTTAACTATATTTGACCTATGTATTATTATTGTGGTATAATACTCTTCAGAGAAAGTGATCTTGGCTTGTTGCCTTGATACTCACATAGAACCTGGTTACTGCACCATTTACAAAAGGTGATTTCATGACAGAGACCCTGAAAAAGCTCCCCCGCGTCCTCCTCCTTGACTGGCAAGGCCACTACGGTTTCCTCGAAGTTGAGGATGTCCAGAACAGGGTTGAGCTCGTGACTTTCGGTGGCAGGGAGCTACTGAAGTCTGTTCTCTGGTACCACCCGACAGCGAATAATTTCGCGGTCGGGATCGCCGAGACCGTCAGACAGGAAACATACGACCTCATCATCCTCGGCAACAACCAGGGTAACGGGGTCGAGATCGCAAAACTCCTGCCTGATGAAGCCAAGGAGAAAATCGTCGTTGCATCGCACTTTGGGTGTGATGAAACGGGATATCGTGAACTTGGTATCAAGCGGTTTCATCAGCGCGGCGAATTGGTCGAGATTCTCAGACTGTTTGCTGCCTAACAAGACAGCTGACGGCACAACGGTTCCTGGAGTACCGCCCAATAGTTCTTAGCCCCCGTGGAAATTATTTCCACGGGGCTTTTATTTATTTTACAATTTATTTCACAAACAGTTTCGCGATGTCGTGATATGTCACGACAAGCATGAGCAGGAGGAGCAGTGCCAAGCCGGTGGTGTTAACCACTTGCACGACTTTCTGGTTGAGCGCGCGGCCGCGGATTTTCTCGATAATAACGAAGAGCACTCGCCCGCCGTCGAGCGCAGGAAACGGAATAAGGTTGATGATGGCCAGGTTGATCGAAATGAACGCGGTGAATGAAAGCACATACGCGAAGCCGAGATGCGTCGCATCATTGACCAGGCCGGCGATACCGACCGGGCCGGTAACGTCGGAAACTTTCGCATGGCCGGTAATTGCCGTCCAGAAAAATTGAGCGAGCCCGACTGCGGTGGCGGAGACAAGATTTGCGGTGAGTTTTGCGCCTTGCCACACCGCGCTAAAGAATCCGAAATGAATAGTGCCGAGCGTTTCCATCGTGATGCCGATCGTCGCGACCGCATCGCCGGAGTGGACAGTCGGCGTCAGCGTAACGGTCTGCGCACTGTTGCCGCGCAGATACGAAATAGTGATCGGCTGATTCGCGTGATGCGACGTAAAATTCTGGATCGCCTCGCTTGAAGGGTTCGGTATGGTTTGATCGGAAGCGCTCAAGTTGGTGATCTGGTCGCCGGTCTGGAGATGAGCCGCGTCGGCGGGAGAATTCTTTACGACAGACGTGATAGTGAGCGCGCTGTTCTGCACAGTTCCCTGACCCTGGTAGTCGGTAGGCGCAGGCATGCCGGTCATGAAGCTCAGCGAGAGCAGGAGCCAGGCGAAAATGATATTGAACGCAATGCCGGCAAGCAGCACGAGAGCCTGGATGTGGCGCGGCTTGGCTACGAAACTGTTCGGGTCGATGGGAGCGCTTGCGTCGCCGGCTTCATTGGTCTGGTTATCCTCGCCGAAAATCTTCACATAGCCGCCGAACGGAATGAGGTTCAAGGCGTAGCGGGTGCCGCCCCGGGTAAAGCTCGCGATGCGCGGCGGAAACCCGAGCGCGAATTCATCGACACGGATGCCGGCCGCCTTGGCAACCAGAAAATGTCCGAGTTCGTGGACGAAAACAAGCGAAGCGAGAATGACGATGAAAATGATAACGTACATAATGATTGCTAAGATCAAAAAATTTAAAACGTCTGGGATTTATCTCGAAGACTTTTAAATTTTTTGATCTTAAGCATTAAATTAACTCATAATCTCCTTTTCTTTTCTTGCCGCCAGGTCGTCGAGCGATGCGTTTGCCTCTTTGATGCATTTTTCCATATCAGCCTTGAATCGGAATTTCTCATCCTCGCTCATGCCACCCTCTTTCTCTCTTGCCTGAATGTCGCTCCAGATCTCGTCGCGGACTTTGCGAAGCGAAACCCTTGCCTGCTCCAAACGCTCTTTGAGGATCTTGATGAGCGATGTGCGGCGTTCGCCGGAAAGCTCCGGAAATGAAACGCGGATACCCTTGTCGTCAACCGCCGTGGACACGCCGAGGTCTGCCGCCATGATAGCCTTCTCGACATCCTTCGCCTGCGACGGATCCCACAGCGTAATGCGCAGCGTCCGCGGATCTTCGGTCATTATCGAACCGAGCTGGTTTAGTGGTGTGCGCGTGCCGTACGCTTCGGCAAATACGTTATCAAGCAGGCTCGGCGTCGCCCGTCCGGTGCGGATCTGCGACTGTTCTTTCTTGAGCCATTCCTCCACATCCTTAATTTTCTTCTTGAGCGGGTTGAAATCGTAGGTCATATGATAGGTAGTATAAGAGAAATATGCTCAAGAATCAATTTTAATGACGGAGAACGGTCGGATAAATAACTCCTGAGCTTCAAAAGCTCTTTCAGTATTTCCGAATAATCTTTTATTTTTTTACCGGAAAGTTCGCGGATGATGCCATCTACC
>JARIGY010000031.1 GCA_029288535.1 Candidatus Tayloriibacteriota bacterium
ATTGTCTTCGGGTTTTTTATTCGTATCATTCCCTGCCCTATACTTGCGGGCGAACCTGAAAAGAAAAATATACGCCGGCACCACGGCGACTAGCATGATGAGTATCACGGCAATCATGAGGTTGCGCTCCTGTAACGCGACGATGCCTTTCGGATTTAAAAGGGCCCAGTTCATACGGTTCAGTATAGCATCTATCGAGTCCTCAGCGCATGCCGGCAAAGAAAGAAATGAGCATTGCTGAGATCAGGAGAAATACGAGCCAGTACCCGGCATTGATGAAAAATAATTTCCACGGCTTCCCTTCCCACCCGGTCAGATTAAGGTACGCAGGCGCAATAAAACCGAGCCATAGCACAAAGGCGAAAGATATGCAGGTGAGAATTCCGGTAGTGCCATAGTACGTATTGTGGAAAACCAGAGAAAAAGAAAGAACGGAGCTCATAAGGAAAGAGCCGACAAGCGACAGGATGATCGGCTTGATCATGACCGATATCGACGGCTTTCCATCTGGCATCTGTATGCCCGAAAGTTTCATCCACTGCTTGCCGAAGACCGGCCCATACCACAAGAATCCAAGTGCGACTGAGAGAACCATTGAAGCGACAACTGCGCCGAAATTGATGAGCATACTGTTAAGAGATTAACTATTAAGTTGGGCTTAGTATATAATAAAAACTACTATGAGCGCAAAGAAAATTTCTTTTTACACCTTAGCATCAGGAGTTGCACTTTCACTATTATTCTTAACGCACAATTGGTATCCGGTTCAGCCGATCAGAAATAAGCTCGCCGCGATTTTTGCGGCGAACCAGACGATGACGCCGCCGAATTTCATCATCGGCGTATGGTACCAGCCGAAAGAGAATTTCCAGCTTTGGAAAGACCGCGGCATCAACACGCTCGTCGGCTACGAATCAAACACCAACACAAGCCGCGCGCAATGGATTGCCGCGGCCCGGGCGGCCGGATTGTTCTATATCATCCGGCCCGATGGCACTTCGGCCGATTTCCAGGCCGGCACGCAGGACCCGAATCTTTTGGCCTGGGAGCAATTCCCCGACGAACCCGATGGCGCCGGCAACACACTTGCAGCGGCAATGAGCGCAAATTATACCCAGTGGAAATCCCAGAGCACAAAACCTGTTTTTATCAATCTTGACGGGGCGCGTTTCCAGTATTCCCAGCAGAGCGATTACCAGGGCTATATCCAGGGCGGCGACTGGATCGGCCTTGATTATTACATCATCAATCGCGGCGAAGGTCCGGAAAACATAAGCAAGCTCGGAGATGCGATCGACCGGCTGAAGTCGTGGATAGCGGCAGGCGGCGTGAATAAAAAAATCTACGTCTTCATAGAATCAAGCGACCAGAACCTCAAAGCTTCCGGATATTTTCTCAACGGCCGCGGTCCGACCGCAAGCGAAATGAACCAGGAGATAAGTATAGCCACAAGCCATGGCGCAAGCGGCATCATGTACTTCCCCGATATCATCGGCCGGAACTTCGAAGCCTACGATGGTACGCCTGCCGACGTCGCTGCCGACATGACAGCTACCAACGCCGCCTTGGCAGCGCAAAATCAGCAAAACATCCCACCATCTGCGGCCGGTCCGGTTATTGCCAACGTTACAGCATCGGGACCGGATATCAACTCTGCATATGTGCGATGGACAACCGATGCGCCTTCAGACGCCCAAGTAGTTTTCGGCCAAACTCCTTCATACGGATCATCTACCGTTACCGATACCAATCTTCAAACCTATCATACTGAAACGCTGGCAAACCTCACACCAAACACCACCTATCATTACAGCGTAAAATCACAAGCCAACGGCGTACTGTCAGTATCCGGCGATTACACTTTTACTACCCTTCAAAATCCCGCAACAGTTTCAACTGCTCCAACCAGTAACCCAATAGTTGCTTCTGCCGGCGGAGGAAGTAGCAATAGTGGTGAAAGCGGAGGTGGCGGTGGATCTTCATACTCGGCACACGCTACCGCTGTTCCGCTTTCGACTGCCGTACCTCAGGCAAAACCCGCCGCAGTCTCAGTAGTTTCAGTACGCAACGCGTTTACCAAAAACCTGAACGTCGGGATTTCAGATCCGCAAGTGAAAATACTCCAGCAATTTCTTAACGGCCATGGTTTCACTATTTCAGCAAGCGGACCCGGCTCGCCAGGCAACGAAACAATAAAATTCGGCGCTGCGACCAAAGCGGCTTTGATTAAATTCCAAAAAGCGCACAAAATAACGCCTGCCACCGGAAACCTAGGTCCCCTGACAAGAAAAACTATTTCGGCGCTATAGATACCGTATCTTTTCTTTCGAGCTTGTTCCAGCCTACAACGATGCCTTTGACCGAAGCAAAGAAAGATTTGATCGCAACATAGTACAGCAGCTGGCGATAGAAGAACCGCTGCGGAAATAGATTCACGAGAAGGCGCTTGTCTTCCTGCGGCTCGAGGAAAAATGCGAGCAGGCCGGAGAGAAAATCCGTCGCCAAAAACAATGCGTAGAAGAAGAGGTTTGCCAGCAGCACGTCGGGAGTGAACTGGGCAGGATGAGCAAGGCGGGCAATGGCCGCATTCAAAAGAGAGGCCAGCATGAGCAGATCCATGATCGGGGAAATCAATGGAAAGACTACCTGGAAAATAATGATGTTGGGCAGTGCGACGAAACCGAGCGTGCCGTAGCGCTTCCGGAAAAGCGCGTCTTTGTGCTTCCAGGCGACTTGAAGGGTGCCGAACATCCAGCGGTAGCGCTGGGTCAGAAAATCCCTGACTGTCTGCGGCGCTTCGGTATATGCGATCGCTCCATCTTCATACACAGTGGAATACCCCTGGCGGCGGATCGCGATAGTAAGATCGGCATCTTCGGCCAGGGTGCTGTTGTTGAAACCTCCCGATTGCAAAACCAACAGCCGGCGCCACGCCCCGATAGCGCCGGGCACGACAGTGATGCAATTGAGCTGGCTGAAAGCGCGGCGGTCGAGATTCTGGCTGGTAATATATTCGAGCGCCTGCCAGCGAGTCATGATATTCATGCGGTTGCCGACTTTCGCGTTGCCGGCCACGGCGCCGATTTTCTTATCGGAAAAGTGCCGGACGAGCTTGGCGATGGTATCAGGCACAAATACGGTGTCGGCATCGAGTGTAATGACGATTTCGGCCGCAGTATGCCTGATGCCCGCATTGAGTGCCGCCGACTTGCCTGCATTTTCCTGGCGAACGAGAAGTATCCGCGGAGATTCTTTGCTAAGCATCTCGACGACACCGACTGTATTGTCTTTTGAACCGTCATCGACGACAACGATTTCCAATGAACCGGCATAGCTCGAAGCCAGCAGCGAGCGGATTGTTTTTTCGATTACTTTTTCTTCATTATATGCAGCGACAATAACCGCAACCGAACGCATGTATCCCCGATCAAAAACCAACTTCCGCTCATTGCGCCATTCGATGACCGCCATTATTCCGAAAAAGAAAAGCTTAAAGACGCCCAGAACAATGCCGGCAAGAAACGCATAGCGGAAAAAAGTGATGAGCACGAGCGCCGCAAAAAAACTGATGCGGTTTGAAGTGCGGGTCAGCCGGCCGGCCGCGGTAAGAGGCGGCATTACTTCATCCCTCGTTTTATGGAGCAGCCCGGAAACAGTGACGAAACGGTATCCCATGCTTTGCAGCCGCGTGATGATCAGCGGCAACGCCGCTATGGTCTCGTCGCGATTTCCTCCCGAGTCATGGAGAAGCACCACATTGCCGGTGCCGTCTTCGGCGTCGCTCACCACCCGATCGACAATAGTCTGCACTCCCGGCTGCTGCCAGTCGCCCGGGTCGATCTGCATACCCACGGTGAGATACCCGAGATCATTGATCGCGGTAACCGGCTGCATCTGATCCGGCGTTTCCGGTTCGGAATCGATAGCGTACGGCGGCCGGAACAGAAGCGACTGATGGCCGAGGATGCTTTCAAAAAGACGCTCGGTGGCGGCCATCTCAAGCCGCAGCTGAAGCGGCGAAACGGTGGAAATATTCGGATGCGTAAACGTGTGATTGCCGATCTCGTTGCCTTCGGCATATTCGCGGGAAAGCAACCCGGGATAATATTCGACATTCTCGCCTATCACGAAAAACGTGGCAGGTACCTGGTATTTTTTTAAAATATCGAGAACTTGCGGCGTGTAGTATGGGTCGGGACCGTCATCAAACGACAGCGCGATAGTGCGGTCATTGAAGCCATAACGGGTAAGCGTATACGGTACCGGGAAAGTCACATATTTCTGGGAAGTGATGAGGCCGAGACCGGCGTCAAACCCGATGTTGCGCTCGCCGAGCTTTGGCTGAGTCGTGACTTTCAGGATCTCGCCCGTACCCTCGTAGTCGAGATCGTATCCGTATTTGACTTCGGAAAGGCTGGCGGCCGTGGTACTGCTGAAATCGTTTGTCTGCCAGATCTTCCAAAGCGACGGATCCTCGCTGCCAAGCCTCCACAATGCCGTGCCGCGCACATTGTAATGCTGAAGCAGGGCCAGTTCGTTGAAAGCCGTGATGGCGTCGAGCATCCACACATGGTGAAGCGCGTCGTTATCGTCATAATAGTCGAATGTCGGATTGAGAGTCTTCGGATCGAGCCCGATGACGCCTTCCGAGTCGCTGGCGGTAAGGACTGCGTCTTCAAAGGTCAATTCTTTTGCGGCAGTCCCCGCCTGCCAGTCATAGGCATAGCTGCCGAGTGCAACTACCATTTTATTCTCGGGAATCTGCTTTTGTCTTTTGTCGATGAGTTGGGAAAACCAGGTGTAGCTGGCGATCGGACCGGCATTATCCGAAGGCGAATAATCGTCATACATCATCAGGATTTCGTAATCGGCCAAAGCGGCGATCGGACTATACTGCCACACGTCATCGTCTGCAGGCGCATTCACCGAAACCTTCAGTCCGGCGCCATGAAAGTTCGTCGAGAGCTCGCGGATGAACTTCAAAAAGTACGGCTGATCGGCGTCATTGATGGACTCGAAGTCGATGCTGATTCCCTGGAAATTATTTGCCGAGACATAATCGAACAATATCTTCTCGACACTGGTACGGGCCTGGTCGCTGTGAAGCATGGCGCCGAGCTTTTCCGTCTCCCAGCTCGTGCCGTTGAAATTATTGATGAGCGGCATAAATTCAAGATGCGAAGAACGGCTCTTTACATATTCGACTACGGTTTTCTGAAGATCCGGATTGTCGAGCGCTACGGTACCGGTCGCGCTCGTCAAGTGAAGCCATTCGGGAATAAGCACATCGAACTGCCCGATATTCTGCTTGAGCGACGTAAAGCTCGAGTCGTCCCAGTTTACAAAAAATCCGAAGGAAAGCTGCGGCTTGTCCTGATGGATCCGTTCGACAGGATGCATCATCGTTTTTTCCCTGTTTATTTCCCGCTTGAGTTCTTTGAGCGATTTATCCTGATCCTGAAGAGCGATCTTGGCTGGCGGTGGGATAATGACTTTTCTAGGCAGAAGCTTCGCTGAAGGCAGATGCAGTTCGCGCAGAATGGGGTTTGCCAGAATGCTGATAAGAAAAATTCCGAACAGCAGCGTGCAGATGAACGCTACGCCGAAAATCGCCTGCCTTACCCGGGGCCAGCGTTTGCGTTTTTCATCATAAAATACCGGATGCAAGCTCATCAGAAGATAAGCCTACCATGCCGGGATGAAATAAAAATAAAGTACTGTTAGCTTTTGTCTCCGTACTGTTCCCCTTTGCGTTTCAGTTCGTCCGAGGTGAATGTCGGATCGGATTTCGCAACGGAATTCAGCAGCATGTCGAGGGCGTTTGATCCGCGGGCTTTTTCTATCGCCTCGTTGGTAATGATGTCGCCGGTTTTCAGGATCACGTTATCATACTCATCGAGCACGATGCGGGTAACGGGCTTGCCGAGCGCATTCTTTATCCGCTGCTCTTCGACTTTGGAAGTCGCCTGCTCCTTGAGGCTCGAGCTTCTTGCTTTTACGTTTTCCCACAACCTTCCGAATTCGGATTTCAAGCTTTCGCCGTCCTGCTTACTGCTAGTTGCGGCATCCTTTGCCGACTGACCAGCTTTGGAAACCGTGCCTTTGATGCCGCCAACCTGCTCGTTCACAAGATCGATCGTGTCATTCGGCACGAAGATCACGTCTTCTCCGATCCGGATCGTCTTCGGTGCCGGCAGGGATGATTTGCCTGCATAGGCATCGGAAAACATGCCGCCTGAAATCTCATATCCTTCTATCTTGCCTGTTTTCTCATCAATGAAAAGGTCGCTGACATTGCCGATGAATTCGCCGCCTTCGGTCATGATTTTCTTGCCCACCAGAGGAACATGGCTCTCTATTATAGAGGAGATTTTCTCATCCTGGTCCGCCATGATCACCGAGTTTTCATTTTCCACAGTTACCGCATCAGGTCCGATGACTTTGACTTTGCTGAACGGCAGGACAAGCGCCTGTTTGAACAAACCTTTCTCCTGCAACAGAAAACCGACGACGCTTTCGCTTCGCACATCAAAAAGCACATCGTGGATTTTCTCAATTTTTCTGCCCTGGTCGGTGGTGACCACGGACTTTCCGATAAGATCGCCTGCTTTGTACATAATCATACATTGACGGCATGCATATGCGTCTCTTTCAGAATGACGATGACTTTCCGGGAAAAGCTGCTCTACCATCAGATCCATCCGTTCAAGCTGACCATTGACGCAGTCTCGACTTTCGCATCGCTCATCCTTTATTGGAAGCATTATTTCCTGCCGGGTCTTGCGACTGCGTTCATCCTTCCGCTGGTCGCTTCGGCAGCAACGCTCGCTTTTTTCAACGTCGAATACCTGAAAACCTCATCGCTCGGCACCTACGCCCAAAAGCATATGACGGCACGGATGTATTCGATACGGCTCGCCACCAATTTCATATTATTGTCCGGCGCATGGTACCACCTCGTCATCGTGGTCATCGCAGGGATCCTGATCATCATCGGCTGCTGGTGCTGGGGAATAATCCTCGACTGGTTCGCACGGTAGCAATAATGCAGCGCTCTTGCTATTATACTGGTTATATAAAGAAAAAATGCATAGCATATGAAGAAACGCATAGCGCGATACATAGGGATACTTTTCATACTAGGCGCCTGCGTCCTCGCAGGCTGGTACGCAAGGGTTTTTTACACATCCAGGCTGCCCAGCAAACTGACAGAAATCCGCAAAAATGACCCGAGTTACCATTTTATAAATCCCCTGCTTCTCGCAGACTCACCTCGCGAAGCT
>JARIGY010000047.1 GCA_029288535.1 Candidatus Tayloriibacteriota bacterium
GCCGCGCCGATGATGGACATGACCAAGCTCGTAGTCGTGGCAATGCGGTCGTTTACAGAACCTGTTCCCTTCTTTTTATAGTACAGCGCAACCGCAAAAAGGATCGCTTGCGGAAACAGCAGGATGCGCTGCC
This sequence comes from Candidatus Tayloriibacteriota bacterium, assembly GCA_029288535.1. Taxonomy (GTDB): domain Bacteria; phylum Patescibacteriota; class Minisyncoccia; order Phycocordibacterales; family JAKAEA01; genus JARIGY01. The sequence continues at coordinate 134 of JARIGY010000047.1, forward strand.
ACCAGCAGAATTCGCACGGTTCGAAGCCGGCGATGTTGGAGTAGAACAAACTTGTGAGAATGGAAGCGGCGCTTATGGCAAACCCGATCTCAAGCACGTACCGCGCGGCAAATTTCCGCAGGACTCCGGCCAGGATGAGCATGATGAAGATCTGGGTCGCGACGATGCCGATCGATAAAGGCGTCGTGACGTTTTGGACAAGCGGTGTCATAAAAATTTATCGTGCTGACGATGAGCTTGAAGAACTTGCGGTGGTCGTCGTAGAAGTGGTTGATGGAACAATAGGCACAGCCTGACCGGTAGCTTTGTCGATAAGCTGGCAGTGGCTTTTCTGAGCTAGGTCGTTGAGCGAGATCATGCCGGGAGGCGCGACTGCGTCCGGAGACAATTCCCCGCCGATGCGGCTGCCGTCCTTAAACACCCAGGTCGGGTAGCTTTCGATCCCATTTTGAGTACAGATCGGAAGCTGGCCTTGGCCATCGGGAGTGGCGCACTCTACATAAGGAAGCTTGGCGACTGCCGCTTCGCCGAAAATTCGTTTCGTCGCCTGGCAATGCGGACACCAGAAAGCGCCGTAAAATGTAGCGCCCTCATCCTTAAGGCATTGGGCAAAAGCGACAAGATCGTATTGCGAAGCTGGACCGCTCTCTGCCGTTTTGCCTGCAAAGAACGCGATTGCGCCGACGATAAGGACTATGGCCGCCAAAAAGCCGATGACAAATTTCGTATTGATTGTATCCATGATTGCCTAATACTAGCGTGAATCGATTTATAATTCAATTTCATCGCCTGCGTTAAACGCATGGAAGGCTATTCCGTCCGGCGCGACAAAGCGCTCGAGCATCGAGCCGAACCTCAAACCGAACTCATTCATCATGCCGTCGTGCACCGGAAACGCATGAGCCGGCTTGAGCGCGCGGGCATAACCGACGACTTCCGACATTTTGAGCCAGGGTGCGGCAACGGGAAGCGCGAGAATGTCGACAGGACGCTTCGGATCATACAGCGCATCGCCAGGATAGAACAATCTTTTGTTGATGAAGTAACCGGTATTCTCAACTGGCGGAATTTCTTCAAGCACTACTGCATGAGTCGTACCGGCACCCTCGATAAGCACGCCGTCGATCATGATCTCCTGCCCGTCCGCCACCACTTCGTATGCGATACGCTCTTTGTCCAGTATCTTTCCGACGCTTTTGTTGGTGATCACTTTTGCCTTCGGATTATTGGCCAGAACTTTTTTGAGCGAATCGACATGCAGGTGGTCCTGATGCTCGTGAGTGATAAGGATCACATCGATCCCTTTCACTTCATCCTGCTTGTCTGTAAAAGTGCCCGGATCGGTAAGGATAGTCAGGGCTTTTTCTTTTATCATGAGGCAGCAATGGCCGATTTTTTTGATATACATAAGCGCACTATAGCATATGCTATACTTTTAATTAATTATGATAAATCCAACCTACGAGCGCCGAGGGCAGAAAACGTTTATCGCGCTTATTACATTACGTTTGATCCCGGCGTTTCTTTTCTTGTGCGTTATGATCGTCCTTGCGGCATTCAAAAGTTCGGCGATCGCATCAATGGCAAAAGCCACCGGCCACGCTTCCCCGCTTTTCGCGGAAGCATATTCTCTTATCGTCAGCCTCGGCTTCATAGCATTCCTTTTGCTGACGGCGATCCTTTTGCTTTCGGCATGGCTTCAATACATCGGTTTCACTTTTTACCTTGACGATAACGCGTTCAAGATCCGGGAAGGCATCATCAACATCAACGAAATCTCGATTCTCTACCACCAGATCCAGAATGTCGATGTCGACCGGCCGCTGCTCTACCGCATGATGGGCATGAGCCGGCTTGTCATCCTTACCGCCGCGCACGAAGACGAAAAAGAGCATCCGGATGAACACGACGAAACCGAAGGCATCGTCGACCTGCTCGACTCGGCCGAAGCCGGAGCGCTCCAGCACGAGCTCCTGTCCCGATCGAATATTCAGAAAGTTGAGGAAGTAAAATCTTAAAATAAAACTGATTTCTAATTCTGTGCGCAGCTATTGAAATCCCTGACTTGCTTGTTGTACGTATCAATTTCGGCTTTCAGTTTGGCAACCTGGACATTGTAATTTGAAACATAGTCGTTGTACGCGGAGATTTTTGCGTTGTAGTCTGTGCTTTCTTCAGGCGTGTCGTGCGTCATCGCGTCGAGAGCTTTCTTTTGGGCGGTAATCTTGGTCTGCATATCGGCTACGGTCGCCTTGTCTTTTTCAATGCTGTTTTTCAAAGCAACAGCGATAACCGGACACGCGCTCGACGGCTTGCCGAATTCCTGGACAGCCATCCACACACGCTGGCCGTTATATGTACCCTGCCCTACCGCCACCCCGATTTCCATGTATCGGCCATTCAGAATATTGGCGCGATGGCCTGGGCTTGCCATCCAGGCATCGAGCAGTGCCGCATCGTTCTTGAACGAGCCGAGCGCGAGATTTTCTCCGATGATGACGTACGAATAACCCGCGTTCGCAGCGAGCCAGCCAGGACCGTTGCCGCTTGGCGAAACATGCTCGAAGTACTGACGGTCAAACATGTCCTGCAGTTTCCGCATCGCCGCCTGGTCAAGCATCGCATTATCCGCAAGCGGCGTTACGCCGTTCTCGGCGCGCTTTTCGTTGGTAATGCGAAGAATCTCCGACGGCGACAAGTGGCCGGGGTCGGTAAAGAGACCGGAGCGGAGCGGCGTACTGAACATTTCCTGGCGCACAGCCTGAAGCATGTCGTCGTGGGCGCCCGAATATTCTTTTACAAACGCGATGGCAGTTGCGGCATATTTAACGATGGGCTGGCGGGCGGCAAAAAAGACGCACAGCAGTGAAATTCCGATCGTGCCGCAGGCAATGCCTATTTTCGTGTACTTGCTCATGAACACTATGAAGTCTGACGCACTTTGAGTTTTTGGTCAACCACGTAGGTAACCGCGGCGCCATAGAAAAAGATCTGGGCCGAATAGTAGAACCAGACGAGAACGAGGATCACCGCTCCCGCCGCGCCGTATACCGAAGCAAGGATGTGAGCAGTGATATAGAAACCAAGAAGAAACCGACCGAAAATGAATAGTGCTCCGCCGACAATCGCCCCGGCAAAGGCCGCCTTGAAAGAAACTTTCCGATGCGGCAGATATTTGTACATAAGCGTAAACAGCACAAGGATATACAGAGATGAAATGAGGGCGTTGCCGATATTGATCGCCGAGCCGAGCGCAACCAGCCTCGGGTTGAGGTGATGCGTCAGGAGCGTGCCGATGGCGGTCGCTATGAATGTCGCCACCAAAATTCCCCCAAGCACCACGACCATGAGCACCGCGACGACTTTGGATCGGAAAAAAGTTCTCGGTACGAATTCTTCGTCATTGTTTTTCCAGATATCCGATAACGCGTATTGGATTTGGGTAAACAGGGCGAGCGCGCCGAGGATGATGACGACCGAGCTGATGATGGAAACAATGACATTGGTACCGGGATCATACGCAAACGAAGTCAGGGCCTGGAGCAGGCGCGAAACATCGCTGCCGACAAAACCCTGGAGCACGGTATTGAGCTTGCCATGCACGGCTTCTGCGCCGAAAAATTTACCGAGAATGATCACAAAAATAAGGATCATCGGGGCAAGCGAGAAAATGGAATAGTACGCGATCGCCGCGCCATTGGTCGAAGGGTCCGCGTTCCACCATCGTTTGAGGGCTTGAGTAAAAATAGATAGCATACGTATGAAATTAAGGCGTTGACTGGGTTGATTCAATAGTAAGTGAAAAATCGGATTTGCTCAAATATTTGCTCTTTGCGGATACGGTTATTTCTTCCCTACCTTTCAAGACAAGCGAGTTGGCAACGCTCAGATCGACATCTTCGTGATTCACCTCGACAGCAGCATGCAGCGCATCAACGGCGACAGCCTGTTCATAATCTGCCTTGGGCAGTTCCACGATTATCACCGTGCCGGCAGCAGCCTCGATGTGCTGGCCATTATTTTTAACAGAATAGAGCGCATACTGCGTATTGGTCTGGATCTGTTCATGCGACAGCGGTGCACGCGTTGCCGAAACATGCTGGTGCACGGCATAGGCAATACCGATTCCGCAAAGCAAAAGAATAAGAACTCCTGAAAGATACATGAAAAACTTCTGCCGCTTCATACTGTCAGTGTACCATGGTTGGCTGGCGACGTTTAAATAAAAAGTGACTCCAGCAATACCCTATTCTTCATTGCCCACTGGATTCGCTTCCATCTTTTTTTAGTATCGCCATAAGTAACCCATGAACAGGCCCAGAAAATTGCCGCGTCAAAAATATATCCTTTTTCCTCAACATTCATCGGCCGCAGAGCAAAATAACTCTCGTAGTATGCTTTTGCATTCCCTTCCAAAATTTCAAGATCTTCTGTTACAAAATGATTTATAAGGCTGACTCCCAGATCGAGAACTGCAGGACCAATCCCTACTTCATCCCAGTCGATCACCACAATACTTCCATCGGGCTTTTGAATGACATTTCCTGGGGTTATCTCCGTATGGATAAGCGTTTTCGTAAGCGAATCGAACGATCGAATGGTTTTTAGAACTTCCAAAAATTCATGCTTGAAAGCGTACTTTTCTGCTTTTTCAATTAATTGAGGGATCGCGGCAGAAGGCTTATAGTCGGATTCAAATGGAAAATCTTTTATCGAATGAAGCGCGGCCGTTATTTTTCCAAGGTTTTCAAAAGTCGAGGGTGTCCAGACAGGATGTTCTCCCTCAATAAATTTGATCAGGTAAATAAGTTTATTTTCATACTCGACAAATGTCTTATTATTTTTCGTATTCAGAAGCTTTGAAATATATTTAAAGCCTTTTTGATTTAAAAAACCATACGCGCCCAGATCGCGTTCGAGATTTACAGCAGTCTTCCATCGAGCAGCAATTTTATAGGTATACTTGCCTTCTTTCGCCACAACGATACCAACTTGCCCGGCGGCACCTTGTGCTGGCATTTCCTTTAAAACCACTTCTGAAAGCGGCCAATTGGCTTCAATAAATTCTCTTGTGACATTCATAACCTTATTTTTTACACATTCCTATTGTAGTCATTCCAGGCCAGAAGGTTCCAGCCGCGGGTGGCGGATTTCTTGTAATGCGGTTCGTATTCGCACACCGTGATGCCGGCGTTGTTCGCCTGATTGTAAAAAGACAGCTTGATGTATTCTTGCGAAGTCAGGTTTTCGCGGAACTGCATGACGGCGATGACCATGGTCAGGAAGATGCCGTGAGTCACGCACAGGATGTTGCGCTCGGGCCGGGCTGCCAGGAAATCGAGCAGCTGTTCGGCCCGAAGCTTGAGGTCTTCAAAATTTTCCTCGTCGGAATAGCGCAGCGAACTTTCGTGGAAACTCTTATCGATAAGGTCGGTGATCCGCCGCACGCCGACGTCTTCCGCCCACTTGCCGATAATCTCGGTCGGGTTGCGGCGCTCTTTGAGCAGATCGGAATATTCTAACGGCTTTTGGACAAACGTATTGATGATAGCGGCTGTCTCCTGAGTGCGCTCAAAAGGGCTGGCGATGATAACGTCGATCGGAAAAACCTTGAGCCGTTCGCCGGTAAGCTTGGCCTGCGCCTTGCCCTTTTCGCTCAAAGCGCCCGCCGCGCCCTGGCGGATATGCTGCGCATTGAGAAGCGTTTCGCCATGGCGGACAAAATATACTTTCTTGTTTAGGAACCTGTCAAAAAATCGGCTGAAGAAATTCATCCCTCCAGTATAGAACGGCGGCGTCTTCTTACCAAATGTATACGTAGAGAAAATAGGAACCGAGCAGAACGAACGGCAGCGCAAGGGCTGTGACAAAATAAATTGCGCTCAGTACGAATGAGGCATACGCAAGCGGCATGCCGCGGACAGGCGAAGGGTTTTTGATGTAGCCGCGGAGCGCAACGATTGAGAAATAAAGTGCGCAAGCCGGAGCAACGATGATAAACAAGAATCCTAATGATGCTTTGCCGACTACGTGCATATCCTGGATAAAAGACAGCTTGGCATAGAGAGCGATGAAGCCGATAAAAAGCGCCATGAAACCGGCGCTTGCGGCTGCCATCAGGCTGAATGGAGCATTCTCAACTGTTGCGACGCGGGCCGGTTGTTGAGGTCTGGAATAGGTTTTTCTAAGAGGTACTGCGATTGTTGTCATACCTTCTATGACGTATGGCAGAGATAAGACTTACTTCTATTCTGTGTTCTATTTTGTTCTGCCGATACTTGCGTACGCGATCAGTCCGCCGATAATGAAACCAATGATGATGAAAGCGGCAATAGTGAGCACAAGTCTTGAAATTATTCCGAAGTGGAAAATACCGAGGATCGGGAAAACAAAAACCAGCGCAAGGACGAGAGCGACAAAAGCGCTGAAGAGCATGATCACCAGAGACAGCATTGTCGGCATCTGGCCCGGCTTCCTGTTTTTCAATTCTTTTGAAAGGCGTTCGATGTCGTCGATAAATAAAGCCATTGGTACTGCTGAAGACGCTTGGCGGCGGGTTTTATTTCGCGGATATGGTAGGATAGCCGAAGTTTTTACACAACGAAAGGAATCATATGATTCTCAAATTTCTCGTGTTGGGTTCTTTCAGCCTTGCAGATCTGTGCCTGATTTTTACGGTCTTTCTGGGAATGCGGCTTGCGAAAACCGCATGTTCGCACAAGAGCCATGAGAGGATGGCGTGGGCGACCTTCGCGACGACACTCGCTGCAGTTATTCTGACTGAATTCATGGTTCGGTCGCAAGGCAAAGGCAATCGCGGCTTGCTGTTCTGGATTCATCTTACCGCATTCGCATTTCCCTACCTCGCCTCGCTTCCAGCCCTACTATGGTTCAACGGCGTGTCGAGCATGTGGCACAAGCCGCTCGCGTACACCGCCGCAGGATTATGCATCGGCATGAATATTACCGGCTTCATGCTGTGGCAGCAAAGGCTTTGAGAAATGCCGACGCTAGCAACAAAAAACAGCCAGACTACGTTGTCTGACTGTTTTTTATTTTCCAGATCCTTTTTGAAGATTAGAATCGTCGTGAATCGCGAGAGTCTCGGGAATCATTGTTTCGGCGAGGTCGCTCTTCCATAGGTCGAGCCTCGTTGACAGTGAGGGTTCGTCCATCGAGCTCCTTTCCGTTGAACATGTCGATAGCCGCCTGAGCATCCGCGTCATTTTCCATTTCTACGAAGCCGAAGCCCTTTGACCGGCCCGACATCTTGTCCATGATGATGGTTGCTGAGGCAACTGCGCCCGCTTTCGAGAAAGCATCTGATAAACCCTGCTGGGTGGTGTTGTATGAAACGCCACCAACATATAATTTCTTTGCCATGTAATTGATTATTGGCCTGATAAAGTAAGGCACCGCGATCTCTTAAAACATAATCTACGCTTAAGGAGACGAGCTTACTCCACTATAGTATCGCAGGTCGAATACTAAGTCAAAGGCCGAATATGTGGTGTAATATGTAAGACTATCCCCGCCTCGCCGTCTCCATGAGTACAATTGATTGAACAGCCACTGGTACATTCCCGAACTTCCCATATTGCATGGATCCCGATGAGCGCAACGCGTTCTGACAGATACATTTTGGGAAATAAAGTTTTAATTTTATCGAAAGGCCACGTTCACAATTTCAAGACGGCTGCCCGAAAGGCGGCTGTTTTGCTGGATGGAATTTAATATGACAAATAAAAATGCCCCGCTGATCTTAAAGTCAGGGGGGCAACATTTCGTGATCAAACTTTGGTTTCCCGATCTTAAAACGGTTTGCGAGGCCTCATGCCTGGCAAATACTCGTGCTTCGGAGCTGGCACGGTAGCCGCGTTCGGGTAGGCCCGGTTCGCGCCATTCGCAAAGCAATATGTGAGATTCTCAATCTTAGCCTCAATCATAGCGATCGTGACTTCGGTCAGAAGCCCCAGTTCCTCGTCGGCATAAGCCTTCTTGTAGCTCTCGGCGTGAAGCTTGAGTACGTAATTCACGATGGTCTCGATGAACGCATGCAGACTATCGCTGTCAAAAGTCTCTTCGGCACCCTGCGGCAAAGCGGACTTAAGGAGACCCTCGATCCCCTTTTGAAAGTCAGGTTCGTATTGATCGAAGCGTGCCGGATCAGGTTCATCCAGATGAAAGTGGTACGTCAGCCAGTAACAGAGATCAGCAAGACCATCGATGAAGGTCTGTCTTTTCTCTAAATGCCATTTCCTGTCTTCAGCCAGCGGTTTAGCCACCGAAAGAAAAAGATCGTTCAATGCCTGCATAGGCTTGGCGATCGCATCTACAGTAAGTCTGTCCATTGGACACGCTCCATTGTTAAAGGTCCAGGTTCTAGCGTTAACGTTATACTGAATTTTAAAAAATGCAAGAGTAGAGATAGAAACTTTAAAAAATCCGCTTCCAATTTATGTTTGGAAGCGGATTTTTTTAAAATTTAATTCTTCAGAGAAAAGCTGGACTGCTAGACTATCCGATGGTTTCGGCCGCCGCGGATAGCCCGGACAATGGCGATAAGCACTACCGCACCGATGATTGCGACAATGAAACTGTAGAGGTTAAAGCCTGTCACACCGGCGCTGCCGAACATGCTCATGATCCATCCGCCGAGGACTGCGCCGACTACTCCCAAGACGATATCCATAAGCAGCCCTTCGCGCGAACCCATGATCGCTGAAGCGGCCCAACCGGCGATAGCTCCGAAAACAAGCCATAATATAAGATTCATAGTAATGTTTTGTTAGACTGATAATCCTTACTTACCCTTACTCCTAAAGACGAGCGGAGCAGCATAAAATTACGAGTGTTCAGTTTTGACCTGCATGAACCGATATTCTTTCCAGATGAGCCACATGATGAACACGTCAAAAATAGTGAGAATAACGAGAAGGACTGAATGCGTAATGAAGTATCTGTGAACTTGGTAGGCAATGAAAAGTCCCAGCACAGCCAGCGAAAGCGGATACGCCCAGAGTTTTTTCATGTATAAGCCGATCACCAAAAGCAGCTTGACCAGGCCATGGCTCAGCAGATACGACACGACAAAAAGCTTGCCTCCCGACGTAAAGTGGTTTACCGAATGCATTATGTAATTTGCAAAGCCGTCTTTCGGGTCTTCGATGAGTTCATCCTGGGTAAAAAATGCCAGTGAATGAAGAATGAAGTGCTGCGTTGCAAACATGGCCAAAAAGCCAGCCGACACCTCGATGAAGGCCGAGATAGCCTTGATGAGCAGACCTGCGTTGAATAACAGATCTATGCGCCGGCGGCTTTTCTTTCCTGACCGCTCCATGATTATTTTTTATTCCTGCTTTTCTTGGTAGGTGCAACCTGCTTGCCGATCCTTTTCACGTTCTTGGGAGAATTTTTTGTTCTTGATCCTGACATAAGCGTTTTAAGATTATCGAATGAATAGATACTTAGTATACACTACTGTGCAAAAGTAAACGTATCGACCGATGCGTCGGCGACCGTGTGGAATTTGGCCCAGGCGCTGTCGGGAGAAGTCATGAAGATGATGTACACGGTTCCATGCTTCGTTATCACATCAATACGGCTCCGCTGCGTGACATTGCCTTTGCCGTATGTCATTTCATACTGGTACGCATCGTAGTTTTTGAATTTCAGCGGCGAGTCGGAAACAAAAGCATAGTGCTGCTGCGCGGCGGCCTGCTGTTCGAGAGAAGCCATCACTTCGGACGCCGCGGGTGTCGTGCTGCCAAGCGGTACGGGAACGGAAAGAATGCGGATCGATGAAACTCCCTGGTCCGGACTGAAGGCTATGCCGGGAACCTTATCATTGCCGATCTCTACCGATTTCCATCCCGCCGGAGGGCGTATGGAAAAACCTCCCTGCTTGTCGGAATAAAGCGCAGCCAGCCTTCCGGAATACGGGTTGAGTCTGGGAATAACGAACCACGCCGCCACTGCAAGACAAACGATAATAAATAAAATGCCCGCGCCGAGAATTACTGTCCGCTTTTTAAAATTATTCATGTACCCGTTATTGTATCAGATACATTTTTTTATGCTCCCCTCTATATTATTTTATTTCTAGGAAATGCCACGGCTGAGCAACACGCCGAACAGGACCGACTTGATGCTTTCCTTAGTCCCGTCTTTCAACAGCGCTCCGGTTTCCCTGAATATGTCTCCCATCAGATTTTTCGCGTACTCCCTATCTGAACTGACAGAGAGTATTTTTCTGAATATCTCGTCATAATACTCGTCATAAACTTTGACCAGCCTGCTTTCGATCATATGCGTAATATGCTAAACGCTAATATGACATTACAGACGTACATACAAACGATAAAATACTTGAAAAACAATTATTTTAGTGGCCTAACTAATTACGCCTACTTATTCAAATTCATGTACAGGGACTTGTATGCTTCCAGTATGGAAACGTCTTTTAATTCCCTTCCGAAAGCCTTGATGACAAACCCAAGCTGTTCAATTCTCGATACAATGCGCGGATCTTTGAATACCGACGCGTATTTGCCCGCAACGGAGATCATCTTTATGAACTCTTCTGTTTTCGGTTTTTCTTCATCGGTAAAAAAGGTGGTTCCGGCTTTTTTCTCTTCTTCGGAATTGCGCAAATGTATTATCGGCGCATATATAAGATTCCATAATTCCTGAACATTGATATCCAGATCGGTTTCCGGGCCGTTTATGAACTCGAATATTACGCTATTTGTCGCAAGATATGCCTGCTTTTGCACGGTTCGGATTTCGCGGGCGAGATCGGCATCGATACCGGCCAGGGAAAGTTCCATATACTCATCCAGGAACAGGTCGCGCTGGCCGCGCTCCTGTGATCGGTGCGTTATGCCGCCATAAAACATCCTATGCATTCCTTTCATGGCAAGGTCTTTCTTGTGCGTTCTCTCGATGCACTTGAATCCTATTTCTCCCACTTTTCCCATGCCTTTTAAAACCAGAACTATATCATGCCTCTCATCGACCATCCGCTTTGCATCAATGACGAGCTCGGGAATATCAATATAATCATCAAGCCAATGGGTTCCATGAGTAATGTACGACTTATCGACTATCTCCTGAGGCTTGCCCCTGGAAGTAAGACTGCATGTAAAAGCCTGAATATCGACTTCGCCGGTTCCGTGCATCACGCTCGTATTCTCGCTTTCCAGACCAAGATCGCGGATATCATTATTGAATTCATTTTTCCCCTGCTCGAGGGAACTCCTCATCTCCTCTGGGTTTTCTATAAGCGAAAATGCGGCTTCCAGCTTGCCGGCAAGGTCAGGCGCCGGCGCATCGTAATTATTTTCCTGCCGTTGATTGTCCATTGCATGAGTATATCAGAAATCCGGAATAGCCATCATGCAAACCCCGGGAAAAAGTCTTTTTTGATACGGGATTTGTCTACTCCGATCTTGCCCAGCACGTCTTCGAAACCGGTAACCATGGAATGCGGACCCGATATAAAGAAGAATCTTTCTTGGAAATCAGGCACTTCCTGAGAAATCATTTCTTGGTCAACATATCCCCGTTTTCCCTTCCATGATTCAGGAACAGTTGATAGGTCAGTTAATGTATACACTGTTTTGATTCCCAATTCACTATGCGCTTCGTCTAGAATATCCGTATACGCGACATCCTGTATCGTTCTGTTGGAATAGAAGATGACGATATCCCTTTTTTCTTTTATATCGATAAGATATTTGATCATGCTCCTGAATGGCGTGATGCCGATGCCTCCGGCGACGAAGACCAGTTTTTTATGCTTGTTGCGCGGCAACGTAAAATCCCCTGCCCGCTGAGAAGCGATAATCGTGTCATCCGGCCTCATTTCCATAAGCTGCTGCTTAAAAGCGCTTGGGTCGGGATAGAACTTCACTCCCATGATGAGATCCTGTTCGGTCGGCGACGAGGCAATGGTAAAGTATCTCCTGTTTCCCCTGCTATCCACTTTTCTGTCGGATATCGTCCACTCCAGATACTGGCCCGGCTTGAATTTCATTTTTTTATTCGGCCTGAATATGAAGTCATAGGTATCATTGGCGACTTTCTGCACCTCCTTCAATTTCAGAATAAGTTTTTCTTTCGGACTTACGACATATGAGAAGATGTTTCCTGCCACGAGAGCCAGTTCGGGCGTCGAATAGACAGTGCCGATATGGATGGCAGGAGAAAAAAGAAAACCGACAACGGCTCCGTAAATGATCCTCAGCCATTTTGTCGGAGGAGTGGTCAGCGGCTCGGTCAGCATTATCGTTGCAAAAAAGAACAGGGGCGTAGAGGCGGCGACCCTCCAGAGAGAATTTAGTATATCCGCCGGGTTGGTGACTGTAGTTATAAGAATAGTAATGATCGCGACTGCACAAAAACTGAGCACCAGATCGAAGCGATGGATCTTTCGAGTGATTAAAAATCCGCCAATCAAAACAAACGGGAGCATCCAAAGCGTACCCACCCACCAGCTTGCAGATTGGCTGATTGCGACTGCCGTAATTGCAACAGCTATGGCTGCGGGGTTGAATATGTGTTTTCTGCCGATTGCCAGGATATATTTGGACGCCATAGCAAGTACCGATGCCCAGATCGCCAACGAGAAAAATACCGTATCATGAGCCGACTGAAGCGGCGTGATGACGAGAGCCAAGATAAGCGCGGTAATATAGACAGACTCGACGTTGGCCGGAACGTCAAATGCCCAGGCGAGAACAATGTTCGCCACTAGACATATTGTCGTAATAAAAAATGCTGAAAATAAAAGAGCGATAGGATTGTATGGCAATAACCCAAAGAAACTCAAGACCGCTCCAATCAGTACAAAACCAATCAGAATATACAATACAACCTTGTACATCGTGATCTTATCCAAAAAATTGTCGATGAGTCTTAGCATATTACAGTGTATATTTTTCAAAACCCGACGTTAAGGTCGCAATACCGTCCTTATCTATCATATACCCTTCGAAGCCATCAAGCTTCTCTATAAAACCTATGCCGTCCTTACCCATGGCAAATGCGGCAGTGGCAAACCTGTCGGCTTCATAGATATCCGGTCCGATGACCGTCAGGCTTACAATACCATTTGCCGACGGTACACGCGCATGAGGATTATAAATATGTTCGCCTCGGGCATAGGTTCCCGATGTCGCTACTCCCCGATCCTCTATCGATAGGACTTTGACGATTTCCGTCTCAGGCCTGAACGGGTTGCGGATCCCCACTCTCCATTGTTCTTTGCGATTGTTTTTTCCGCACGCCTGGATATCTCCGCCGATATCGATATAGAAATTATTGAACCCGTCCTTAAGAAGCATTTTCGAAGCGTTATGTATCGCCCAGCCTTTCACTAATCCGGACGGATCATACGTTCCTTCGGGAGTCCGGATATCGAAATAGCCACCTGTCTGTTTTTTTGTTTCTTCAGACAATCTAAACACTTCCTGCATATCGGCACTGTAACCACCTGGTTTTATCAGACCGTCATTTATCCCGGTGATTTCGCTGTCTGCCTTGTACGTGCTGAATTTCTGATCGATGTACTCGAAATATGAAAATATCTTTTCTGAAGTTTCTTCTGTTGCATGCCGGTCGGCTATCTCGACGACGACCGTCATGCCCATGATGATCTTTTGCCGTTTCATGCATTATGAATTCTTAGCCTGCTCCAAAGCGGATGCGAGAGACTGCCTGAAAGCCCCGCTTGAGTCTGAAGCTCCAGAGACAGTGTTTACATTCGCGCTCTGGGCTTGGATCGCCTCCTGCCGCAGATACGGCATCGCCTGGGAATTTATCCTGACCGACGTTCCTCTGTCCTGCGGATAATCGAGGAATTGGACATCGGTAAGCTTGCCACCGGAAATTGTTGCCCGAACCTGAATGTTGCCGTAATACGCATTCGCGCTTACGCCCGTGTACACTCCGTCTTTATATTGCCCCGCAGGTTTTGTGGGCGTTGGAACTTTTACTGGCGTGGGCGTTGGAACCGGCGTCGGCGCCGATATCGGCGTTGGTGCCGGTATAGACGTTTCCGCGACCGGCGCAGGAGACACAGCCGCGCTGGAAGCATCACCTACCGAACGCAAGTAGAGGGCATATAAGCCGAACGTGCTGACGACCAGAAATGATACGATATATTTTTTCATGTGCTTTTGTATTACAATTTTTTGAGAGTATTATTTCGATATACTATTGGCAACTATGTGCCTAACCCAGTGCCTGTAATTGGGAAAGCTGGCCCAAGATATTTTGGAACCCTGCGCAGCAACACATCAATAAATGCACGAGGGCGAGACAATAATTCTCGAAGGTAATTTTTAATAGAATATTGTCCCCTATCCGCAGCCAAGCCGTATGCATTGATACCCAAACTGCGAGCAATGTATACGGCTCGAGGCAAATGAAACTCCTGAGTGACAACAATTGCGGAAGAAATTTTAAACACCGCCTTTGCCCGATACATGCTGCTGTACGTATCAAAGCCTGCGTGATCTAGAAATATATCTTCAGCAGGAATTCCTTGGGCAATCAGAATTTTACGCACCGGATCAACTTCGTTGTTTGTCACGGACGGGTTACCGCCTGACATTAAAATTCTTGAAACTTTTCCCTGCTTATAAAGAGCGATGGCTGTAATGATCCTGTCTTCCAATACAGGACTTGGATTGCCTTTTTGCGATACTGCTGCCCCCAAAATAATTGCAACCTGAGCTTGGGCAGCCATAGCCAACGAAGAATAAATGTATTTTTCTCCCTGCACATAGACAAAGACATTAAGAACAAGGCCTCCGAGCAGTACCGTGGCTAGAATACTCAAAATAATGTATTTTAATTTTCTTCTCATGATCGTTTTCTTTGCTGTATATGCCACACCCTCCAAAGAATAATGCAGAGGCAAACGCAGCCGAAGAATGCCCAGCCGATGATGCCGAATGCCTTCGAATAATCCTGCCAGTATGTGCCCAGGAAATAGCCGACGCACAGGACGATGCCGATGGAAACTATATTGCCGAGCAGGTCATAGAAAATAAATACGGAAAACGGTATGCCGATAAAGCCCGAGAGAAGGTTGGTCAGCGGATCGGCAGCTCCGAAAAACCGCGTAAGGAATATCGTCGGTCCGGGATGCTTTGCCACATAATCCTCCAGACGCACTATATATTTAGGAAGACGGATGCGAAGCATGCGCAGCACTTTCCTGCCATAGTTGCGGGCCAGAAAATATCCGCAGCAATCGCCGGCGGCATTTGCAAGTACCGCGACAAAAAGCGATGCGGCAAAATTGAAGTAGCCCTGGCTGGCGAACGCCCCGACCGCCAAGAGCAGCGTGTTTGTCGGAAGCGGCACAAGTATCGCGGCAAGAAACATCACGAGAAAGAGAGCGAGGTATTTGTACAGGAGCAGGAACGAAAGCAGGAAAGCGAGAATGGCACTCATTATTGTTGGGTGAAATATGCCCGGAGCGCATCCTGGACTTCGGCAAGAGCGGCAGCCTGAGACAAGTGGCCTATGGCTGCATAGGAAGCGATCGTCAGCCGAGGGTAACGGCTATCCGTTATCTTCAATTTCGATTGAAGATACTGCGGCGGCAATGCGAATAGATGATCGACATAGTCGAACGTCATCCACGCTCTGACTGACGGTACGTCATTGACGGTAGCCGGCCTGTGTCCATGCAATGCCTTTATCCAAGCCGGTTTCTCGACCGGATGATACGGCTGGCGGGCGTACCTGTATTCCGCAAAAAATAATACGCCGGCCGCCAGAAGCACGGCGGCTACTACGACAAGCAGGACTACGATATGCGGCTTTATTTTTTTGCTAAAATTCATTTTTTGCGTAGCGGTACTATTATTTGAAAAGATCCGAGGATTTCAATTTGAGAAAACCGAAAAGATACACTATTTCAAGAATGCCGAGCGTGTTGACCAGGAGAAATACGATGAACCACAGGAAGTGGCTTCGTTTCCCTGCATGCCACAGGGCCAACCCTTTCCAAAATAAACTCCACACTACAATGAGAAGAAAAAGCGCGGTGTGCGAATCTATCCATGTTGCGATATCTGATCCTGTCATAAATGTATTTTTATTTTTTAATGATAATCCTGTTTGGAAGACACTAGCTCGTTTGCCTGCTTGATAGCCTCCTCGGGTTCAAGTTCCCCATTTTCGAGCTTGGCCTCAAGCCCTTTTAAAGCATCGAGCTCATGATCATTGGCTCCCATTGTCGCCACTTTACCCCTGATTTCCCCTATTACCATGAGAGCTAGGGCGGCGTCCGGTTTGAGTTCGATATGTTCCATGGCATAAGCATACCAGATTAAAGCGGTTTTAGTAACGTTTGTTTGATCTTTGAAATAATGTGGAGCATGTGCAGTCTTTAGCCCTATGTGCGGCCGATTTTCACTCGATGTTCCCCAAGAGGAAATAGAGGCGTATTTTGACGCCCGTTTTGCCGACGACGGGTATAAGCCGAGATACAATGCGGCTCCTACTCAAGCACTGCCGGCGGTAGTGGACGAAGATCCGTCTGAGATCCGCTATCTAGACTGGGGTTTGCATCCGAGCTGGTTCAAGCCCGACAGAGGCTTGATAAACCTAAAGGCCGAAACGATGGCGCAGAAACCCTTCATGCGGAGATTCCTTTCCAGAAGATGCCTGATACCGGCTACAGGATTTTTCGAATGGAAGAAAGGCCAGGATAAAAACAAAATCCCCTATCGGATATTCATAAAAGACAGGCCGCTGTTTTCATTTGCCGGAGTATGGGAACCGGAAAAGGATGCGTCCGGCAATCTGATAAACCGCTTTGCGATCATAACTACCGCGCCGAACGAACTTGCCAGCTCTATCCACAATAGGATGCCGGCCATACTCTCGGAAGAAAATGAGAAAAAGTGGCTGCTTAAGGATCTGCCCGCCGAATACGCCCTGCACTTATTGGGGCCGTACCCCGCTGGCGAAATGGACGCGTACGAAATTTCCGCGGCGGTAAATAATCCGAAAAATGATTCTGCGAAAATCCTGCTGCCTGAGCGCGACAGGTAGTGTATACTGTTTTTATGAAAAAGATCCATTTGCGCGACGTCATCCTCGGCGGACAGGACGGCCTGGTCAACGTGCTCGGGCTGTCTCTCGGATTGTTTGCAGCCCACTCTTCAGCCCGGGTGATCTTGGTTGCCGGTCTTGCTGCGGGTTTTTCGGAAGCCGTGTCCATGGGAGGCGTTGCCTACACCTCGGCACTGGCAGACAAAGCCAGGATCAGCGGACCATCCAAAGACAGCCTTGCCTTTGAAGCGCTCATAGTCGGCCTTTCGGCTCTTGTCGGCGCATTTATTCCAATCATCCCCTTTATATTTTTCAATATAGTCGTTGCGATAATATCCGCGTTCATTATCAGCATTGCCATATTGTTCCTCATAGGTTTTGCCCGCGGCCGGATCATGGACGAAGCAAGCCCGTTTCGATCGGGAACCCAGATGGTGCTGATCGGCATTCTCAGTTCGCTCGCAGGTTTTCTTATAGGCTTAGCGCTTAAGATAACATAACCACGAAGCACGACTTTTACTCGGCGATGACATGATGCTCGTGGGTAATCGCCTCCTTCGGAACCCTGATGAGAAAGGCCGCAAACGCTCCGAAGAAAATAAGGCCCGCTGCGGTTTTAAAAACGAAGGCATAGCTGCTCACTTGGGCTTTGAGTTCTATAAGGGCAATGAACTGCCGAACGAGCTGCGGACGCACGGAATGGATAACGCTGTTCTTGGAAATCGTAATGACATTCGAGCTGATTTTGGTACTCAGGATCGTACTGAAAATGGCGACACCGAACGCGCCGGAAATATTCCGCACGAGGGCGAGAATGGCGGAGGCTTCGCCGATATCCTCCTTGGGCACGGCCACAGCAACCAGGTTTGTACGCTGTGCCATGCCGAACCCGAGACCGAACGACAGCACACAGAGCGGAATGATGATGTCGAGCGCAGTCGAACGCGGGTCGATATATGACAGCAGAAACATGCCGAGGCCTGCGACCAGCGTACTCACAAAGATCACGTATGACGGTTTCACTCTGCCGATCAGCATGCCGCCGAGCGGCGAAGCGGCCATAAGGGCCACAGCCAAAGGAATGAACAGATATCCTGTCTGGGTCGCGTTGTAGCCGAGGAACGTTTCGGCGAAGATCGGGATGAGAAAAATCGCGCCGATGAGCGCCATGAACACGATGAAATTATTGATAAGCGTATTGACAAATGTGCCGATTTTGAAAAAACCCAAATTGATGATCGGTTCGGACTGCCTGGTTTCTACCCTGTAAAAAATAATGGCGAAAATGACGGTAAGCGCATACCAGAAAATGCTTGCCAGCGAAAGCCATCCCCAAGTCTGACCCTGATCCAAGACGAGTGTCAAAGCAAACAGAGTAACGCCAAGCGTAATGGAACCCCACCAGTCGAATTTTACGTTGCGCTTCTCGCCGACCGACTCGCTGATATAGCGGAGCGCAAGGACAAGTCCGAAAATCCCCAGAGGGATGTTGATGAAAAAGACGGCGCGCCAGCTGAAGTGGTCTATGATCGGGCCGCCGATCAGCGGACCGAAAACCGAGGCTACCGCAAACGCTCCCGACCAGATGCCGAGCGCCTGGGCCCGTTCTTTCGCATTGCTGAAAGTGACGGCGATAATTGCCATGGCTGTCGGATAGTCGGCAGAGACCGCGAAACCCTGGATAACCCGGAATACGATCATCGATGTGAGATTCCAGGCAATAGCGCACAAGCCCGAAGCGACAATGAAGCCGACGAAGCCGATAAGATAGATGCGCTTGCGGCCGGCGGTATCGCCGAGCTTGCCCCACACAGGCACGAAAACGGCATTGGCTAGAATGTAGGCAGTGGAAACCCAGGCCGCATTTGAAATATTGACTCCGAAATCGCCGATGATTTTCGGCAAAGCCAGGTTAACGACCGTCTGGTCGAGACGGCCGAGAAACGTACCTACGATGACGGTAAACAGCACCCACCATCGCACATTGCTTTTTTGGCCGGCATTGTTATCGGACATAGATCCTCAACTTAGCGGACATGCCGTTCTTAAGTTCAGGGTACTGCAGAGTATTATAGCGAACTTTGATATCGAACTGCATGGTCGGACGCTGGTCTGAAATGCTGAAAACGACGCTTGACTGATCCGATGTCGGACTGACTTCATCGACAACTCCGGTGAATATCCTGCTGCCGAAAGCATCGACGGTAAATTCAGCCGGCGCGCCGACTTTGATGCGGGCAAGGCCTTTGTCTTCATCGATTTTGCCGACAACCCTCAGTTGGGCCGGATCGATCATGGTTATTACCGCACTGCCGGGCATGAAGACCTGGCCCGGCATATTTTGCACGGAGAGTATTATCCCGGACGCGTGCGAAGCGAGCACTTCGGAGCCGATCCGGGCGAGAGGCTGGTCGGCAGCGACAGTGTCTCCGACTTTTACATACACAGAGGAAAGAATCCCTTCGGTTTCAGGTCCGATCGAGATGATCGGCGCAGAAATGATCGACGCATCGACCGAGACAAACGACGTGTACGACCTCCAGTAGAGTATCCCCGCGCAAACCGCCAGAATAACGATAATGCCGACGATGCTTTGCACCGCTGGCCGCTGAAAAAAGCGTTGATGTTCCATATTAATTTGTGACAATAGTGATAAGCGTCTTATTTGCAATCGCCGAGTTCCCAACCTGAAGTGACGGATCTACGGATTCAACCACGCCGTCTGCGGGTGCGACAATCAGATCATTATTGTACGCGGCAAGGGCGGCTTCGTATGTGCCGTTAGCGGAATCAATTCCTGCCTGAGCAAGATTGGCATCGTTCGAACCGTTTTTACCAAGATTGGCTTCGAGCTGTCCGAGCACCTGGTCGTGCGTTGCCAACGCGGCATCGTAAGCATTTTTATTTGCAGCGTAGCCTGCGGACGCGGTGTTCGGAATAATCACGATCCACCTGATATAGGTTGAATTGTATCCGACCGGAAACTGGACATAGAGTCCGCAGGTGCCGAGCGGTTGAGAAGTGTAATTGGTAGCGTTGGCAGTGCCCGATTCGAGTCCTTTGAACGTGAACGAGTAGCCCGAATTCGAACCCGATTGATATGGATCTATTTCATAACTTCCCTCTTTGCCGCATGTATAGGTGCCGGTAATCTGCGGTGCCTGAGCGCTATCGACGGTAGCTCCCGAATAGCCGTTTACCGTTTGCGCCGCGACTGCCGCAAGTCCGCTCGAAAGAAGCGTGCGGTATGCATTCGCCACGAGCGTGTCCTGCTGGGATTTGGCATGCGCGTACTGAACATCGAGAGATGCGTATTGCGCTTTCGCCAGTTCGACTGCGCCGCGAGCCTGATTGACCAAGCCTTGGGCATCACTAGCATCAAGCGATGCGAGAATGTCGCCCTTTTTTACATGGGCGCCGAGGGTTAGCTGAACAGCGGCTATTTTGCCGGCTTTGACAAAAGACAGGCTGACCGTTTTGCTTTGCGCTTGGAACGAAGGATCGGCAACAGCATCAGTCGAAAGCGATACGACTGGCGCCTGACCAATAGACCGATACATATGAGCCGTACCGATACCGGCTATGATTAAAACAATGGGAATAACGATCTTTGGTTTGCCAAATATAGCAGCAAGTAGTCTTTTCATAGTATAAAAGTAACTTTTCTAAAGCTTTTGTCAATGCGCATGCTTGAATGGCAATTGCCTACTTCTTGCCGAATATGCTTTTAAACATGGCAATGAAAGATGTCAGCATCGCGAATATTGAAATAACCTCGCTTCCCTCCCGGAGGATTTTCTGACCTTTGCTTTCCTTGTACTCGTAAGGTGCAGGCTGCGGCTGATTTGATTCGGGTTGATCTTTGTCCATATACTTACATAATACCATATCCATTATCACGCGATATCCTCTCCAATGATACGGTATGCTAAACTTAACTACGCACATGCATAAAAACAATTACCAAAAAACCCTGCTCGCCCTGCTGCCCTGCATTTATTTTTGGCATTACGCCCTGACATATGCCGACTGGCATTTCATTGATAACGTGAATTTGATTTTCCATGAAGCCGGACACACCATCTTCTCTCTTTTCGGCGAATTCATCACCATTGCGGCCGGAAGCGGTTTCCAGGTTGCATTGCCTGTAGCGATCACCCTATACTTCTTTTTCACAGATCAGAAAATATCAAGCATGATCTGCCTTATGTGGGTAGGTCAGAACCTGCTCAACGTCTCGATCTATGCGGGCGACGCGATCAAAATGCAGCTGCCGCTTTTGGGTGGCGACAGCGTCATCCATGATTGGAACTATCTTCTTTCGACCACGAATACACTGAAGTATACCTACACCATTGCGAGTATTCTTTACTGGTCGGGCGTGCTGATAATATTCTTTGCAGCTGTCCTCACTTTATATTTTACCCTGACAAAAAAGACATAGCCGATTGCGATTACAAGAACGAACAAAAGTACATACGCCACATAACGACTACTCCTGCTCTGCTGCGCTACGCCAGCCGTTATGGATTGTGGTTTGTTTGGCGCATTGAAGATGGCAAATCGGGTGAGATGATCCACCGAGAAGGAAACTCTGCTTGTTGAAAACAACGTATCCGGTACAAGCTTCCATGTTCCAGCAGACTCACTGTACCAATAGACACCGACATCCCTTTCTTGAAGCGGCTGCGGGATGGAGAGCGTAATCTTGAGCGGTTTCTGGAAAGCATGAAGGATATGCCCTGCCGGATCGGTCGCAATAATGTCGTACGCGAGACCGCTTAGGATAAAAATATTTTTTCCGTAATACACTCTTGGCACCGGGCGCTGCGTTATGGAAATAGTAATGCTATCGGCACTTGCACCTTGAGGAACTTCTACCGATACGCTGTCGGGTCCGAAAGTCTGCAGGAAAACACCCGACTGTTTTGAAGCGACAGCCAAGGGTTTATTGAAAGATTCGACAGCGGCAGTGTTCGCCGGCGATACTTTTGGCAAGCCGAGCGCTACTCGGACATCGGCAGCCGTTTGCAGCATGCTCCCGCTAGAGCCCGTAAAACCGGCATCTTGCCGCAAAGCCGGCGAAGCATGCGTTTCTTCAGTGCGAAATGCCGCAGGCCTCCAATCGGTCGCAACATGGCAGTTTGAACAATCGAATGATACCCGGCCGACAGCTGAACCCTGCGTGCCTGCCGTACCCGCAAAAAGACCATCCTTATTTATCGTGATGCCTGTCATATCGAGCCAGCCTAGGCCGGAGATCCAAGCCGAACCGCCAAGCACGCCTCCGGAAGTATTGGTAACGCCCTGGCCGGAATTTGTCGGGTTGAAATTGATCCAGCCGAGCGAACTCCAAACATAGCCGGTTATTGCGCTATCGGTAATAGTGATCCCGCTCGTCGAAGGCGCAAAATTGATCCAGCCGAGATTCTCCCCCCAAGCATAGTGAGCATCAGCAGAAATACTTCCCTGCGTTTGCGATGCTCTTACTTGTGATACCGGAAAAAGATAGCAAGCAAAAACAAACAAAATAGCAAGCCGGATAAAAAGCTTAGTTTGGCTTCGTGGCGGTTGTCGTTGCATTTCTTTTATCGAAAG
>JARIGY010000048.1 GCA_029288535.1 Candidatus Tayloriibacteriota bacterium
ACATTCCTCCGGATCATCGCGAAGGCTAAGTAATTGACAGAAACTGAGTATTTGATAGTCTGTAAATACAAATGGACATATGTCCCCCGAGATTCCGCCCCAAAAGGGCGGTTTCGTTTTATTAAAACATTTCTTTTAATTTCTTAATAATTTGATTAAAGGTTTCTTCACTCATTCGATACATATAACGCGAAAGTCTTTTTGTGCTTATAAGACGAATTTGAGAAATAACAACTGAATATATCTCATTGTCTTTCATAAAAGGAAAGTAGTAGATATTTTCCTTAATTCTTGAAGTAATAGGAACAGCAAGTGCAGTGTCTTTACTATACTTTTTAATAATCAGTACAGGTCTTTCAAATTGTTCATTTTTACCATCTTGCTCATAGCCAATATTTATTCCAAGCGAACACCACCACACTTCACGGGCGTGAAAATAATAAAGGTTTTCTTTTGTGTTTATATCCTTCTTTTTCTCATTCCAGCTATCAAAATCCTTTTGCATACCCGAATGATACGCTTCCGAGATAAAGAAAAAATAAATATTTTAAATTACATATCCAACTCCACACTGCTCCCCTGCTCGGGAAAGACCGCATCGACGCCGAGGTAGTCGCGCAGGCGCTGGACGAGAAACATAGCCGATTTCGGCTCGCCCATGACGACGAAGACTTTTTTCACTGTCTCCGCAGTTGCCTCGACAAAGCCGACAAGGTGCTCGGAATCCTTATGCGAAGAATAGCCGGTGATATTTTTGATTTCGGCGTTGACGCGGATGCGATCGCCGTCGATCGTCACTTCCTTGGCGCCTTCGAGTATCCTCCTGCCGAGCGTGTTGGTAGCCTGGTAGCCGATCATGAGAATAGTGGCATTCTGATCCGGCAGGTAATGCTTTTCATGGTGCACGATCCGGCCGCCGTTGCTCATGCCGGAGCCGGCAATGATGATTTTCGGATTTGCCGCATTATCGATATGCTGCGACTCCTCCCTTTTAACGGTAAATTTCAGCGATGGAAAATCGAACAGGTCGTCGCCCTGCGCGATAAGGGCCCGGGCGCTGTCTTTGAATTCGTTGCTGTAGCTTTTATAAATTTTCGTGATGGCAGTCGCGAGCGGCGAATCGATGAATACTTTCACCTCGCCGATATGGCCGCGCTCGACGAGCTCGTTCAATTCGAAAAGAATGTCCTGGGTGCGCTCAAGCGAAAACGCCGGAATGACAAGCGTCCTGTTTCTTTTGATGGTATCTTTGACTATTTCCGTAAGCCGCTCTTTGCGCTCATCTTTTGATTCGTGATTGCGGTCGCCGTATACCGATTCCATAAGCAGGTAATCCGCATCGGTAATAATGTCCGTATCGCGCAGAAAAAGCGACGGCGAATTGCCGAGGTCGCCGGTAAAAACTATCTTTTTATTGCTGAAACTGAATTCATACATCGTCGAACCGAGGATGTGCCCCGAGTCTTTAAGAAAAACACTTAGGCCGTTGCCAATATCGAACGTTTCATAATACGGGATCGTCTTCCAAAGCTTGAACGCTTCGTCGACATCTTTCGCCTCGAACATCGGCAACACGCCTTTGCGCCGCGCTTCGTCTTCGATGATCCGCAGCGTGTCGGGCAGCATCACTCCGGTCAGATCGCGGGTCGCCGGCGTGGAATAAATGATACCCTTGAAGCCATCGCGGACGAGCTTGGGAATCCGGCCGATATGGTCGGCGTGGGCATGGGTAATGAAAAGGATATCGATCGACGCCGGGTCGTAGGCGAATGCGTCGCGGTTGCGCTCTTCGGCAAACTGGCTTCCCTGTTCCAGGCCGCAATCGATAAGAATCCTCTTGCTGGCTATTTCAAACAGGAAATTCGCTCCGGTAACGGTGCCGACCCCTCCATAAAAAGTCAGTTTTGCTTTTGGCGTGTTCATGCTATTTGTTTGGCGCTTTTACCATAATGAGTAATAAAATAAAACAATCCGGCCGCGCCGCCCAGAACATCGAAAAGCACGTCGCCGCCATTGTCCCTGAAGTAATGTGCGTCGCTCAAGGCAGTGATACCAAACCGGAGTTCAAACAATTCCCATGCAATGCCTACCACAAGAGCGGCGAACAGGCCGACAGTAATAAGCTCTCGCCGGGAAATGCCCGGCAACCGCTTGATATAAAGCACCGTAAGAACGAGACAAGTGGCAAAAAAACCTCCGGTAAGGTGGGATAATTTATCATAGCCGGATACCCGCCAATAAAGCTGCAGATATATGCCGAAGAAATGAAGAAGCCCGAAAACAACAGCGACCTTGAGAAAGAATAGAAATGGCAGCCGCTTGTTCATGGGTTTAGTATAGCAAAAAATCCCGCCAGACCTAAGCCTGAATGGGATTGTTTGTTAGGCCGCCAGGTATTCACCCTAGTAAATCACTAGGTGGGTGCTCGCAGCATGCATTGGCCGGCATCTTCTTGCGAAGACGCATCGTAACGCAGCAATATGAAGCTCCCTGAGAAAGCTTTAATCTAAAGGAATACTCTAGCAGCCTGGGTTCATTATAGCTTTCGTAAAAACCTTGCCAACTAGACATGCCTCGAAAAAGTTTTTCGAATTTTAATTATAGAGAATTTCTTCGGCAATGTGGCGATACTCCATGAGCTCGCCTTTTGAAAACCAGTGCGGGATCTCCTGCCTGGCTTCATCGACAGAGCCGGATGCATGCACAAGGTTGCGGATGGATCGGCCGTCGGCATCGGTCATTTGGTATGAGTCGAGCACATAGTCGCCGCGGATCGTACCGACATCGGATGTAAGCGGCTCGGTGCCGCCGGTGAGCTTGCGCACAATTTTTACGGCATGCGCGCCTTCGAGGACCATGGCGACGACAGGTCCGGCCGTCATATATTTTTTGAGCCGTTCAAGCAGGATGCCGGTCACTTCGAGCGGGTCTTCTGTCGGAGGAGTCAAACCCTTATCCTTATAGCCTTTGATTGTCTTCTCGCCGGTAATCCTCCTCCACTCCGGGTCGAGCGTATAATGCTTTTCGATATGCTCAGCGGTCGGCACGAGCATTTTCATGGCTACGAGCTTGAGGCCGATCTGCTCATAGCGCTTGATGATCTCCCCCACCAGGCTGCGCTGGATGCCGTCGGGCTTGATGATGACTAAGGTGCGTTCTTCTTTAGGATGTGGCATGTGATTTTTATTGATTCATCGAAGCTTTGAAATCCCGGATAATGTACTGCGCTGCTCGGCGAACCAAACCGTCGAGATCTGCGATTTTTTCATTTAGGAAAATGCCGATCTGTTCATTATTTGGTTCCTGAGCGAGCAGAATGAATTCACCTTTCTCCTCTTCATTCAATATGCCAAATATATCATTATTTATCTTTACGACAATATTTTCCTCAAGCAGCCCGATGATTTCTTGCCGCTCAGAGTCAGTAAAACCGTCGAGCTTGAGCTCGGAAACCAGAAGTGCGCGTGCAGCGGTAGTGTCGATGGTCATGATTGGAAATCGGTTACGCCGAAAATAACTCCCTAACGACTTGGATAGTTTGTTCACTTCCCGGCTGAGCTTCCGACTCAAGCTTTTCCAATTGCGCTGCAATTGCAGCTTTGGCGATTTCCGCGGGCGACACTAGTGATTCGGGTGATGGCATGTTTTATTTTATTTAGCTGCTGGCATTACTGGCTTTTTATATTTCTCCATGATCTCCGCTTCGATATGCGCCCTGTCTTGGCCGAATTTAAGATATGAAAGCTCTTTGAGTTTTTCGACAATGGCAGGGTTGCCCTTCGGTGGCGGAAACTCAAGCGCATCGAACGGCGGCACCGGCTTGCCGTTCACCAGGATCTTCATGTACGAATAATGATTCTCGATATTTATGATATCTTTCGCAGTAAATGTAGGAGCTAATTGTTTTTCGAGATACTCAGCATCATCCGCTCCGACGCGGTGGATAGCCATCGAACCGACGTTGCCGAACACCGCATCGCGGATCTTTTCATCGAGCTGGGCGATGAACTGGTGGGCGACGTTCAATGACAGCTTGTATTTTCTGGCTTCAGAAAGAATAGACGAAATAGAATCTGTTGTGATGTTTTGAAATTCATCTATGTAGAGATAAAACGGCGGCGGGTTGAGATGCAGGGAGTCGGCGCGGGAAAGTGCCGCCATCAGGATCTTGCCGACAAGGATGAGGCCGATGAGGTTGGCGTTGATGTCGCCCAAGCGGCCTTTTGCCAGGTTCACGAGAAGAATCTTCTTGCCGTCCATGATCTCGCGGAAATTGAACGACGAATGCTGCTGGGAAATGATCGGCCGCATGATGTCGTTCGAAAGGAAGTTGTCGAACTTGGAAGTGATATACGGCACGATGTTGGCAAGCGATGCTTCCCCGCCGGCTTTGTCGGCGATCTCGCGCCAGAACTGCACGACGATCGGATTCTTGCAGCGGGAAAGTTTGAGTTCGCGGAACTGTTTGTTGGCCAGAACTTTTGAGACATCGAGAAGAGTCGAGCCGGTTTCCGGATCTTCGATCGTGAGCATCGTCGCGTTGCGGAAATACTGCTCGAACATCGGCCCGCCGGATGTCTTCATGTCGAAAAGCTTGTTGAAGATGGACATCATTTCGTTTACGACGAACGTTTTCTGTTCCGGATAGCGGGGATCGTATTCGAGCATGTTAAGCGCCATCGGCCGAGCAGTATAGCTCGGGTCAAAATAGATTACATCGTTATAGCGCTCCTTCGGCACATTAGCCAGGATATCGAGAATATCTACTCCATGCGGGTCGATCATGCAGACACCTTCACCCTGCAAAATATCCTGGACGATCATATTTTTGAGCAGGACCGATTTACCGGTACCGGTCTGACCGATAACGTACATATGGCGCAATCGGTCTTCTTTCGTCAGGAATATCTTGGTCTCGATATTGCGGTATTTATTGACACCGAGCATTGTGCCTTCCTGCGGCATGCCAAGCGGCGCCGCTCCCGACGCAGCCCTAGCCTGCTTGAGCTGCTGCGACGAATGGATCGTTTGGCCGGGAAAATGGAAAAGGGTTGTCAGCTCTTTGAAGTTGAGCGGCATTGTCTGACTATTTACAAAAGCCCGGAAAGAAAAATCCCTGGCAATGTCATGGACCTTCTTGCCGGTCATCCGCTTGAAAACCACCTTGTTGCTGCCGGGGTTATCAAACTGATTGAAGCTCGATTCGAGATCGGAAAGGATCTGCATTGCTTCGCCCTGAGTGTCGGCAGAGGCGATGAAACGGATATTGACTTCGCAGACCGGCGTTGAAATCTTATTCTTGATATTTTCAACGGCACTATCGTCGACTGTTTTCTCCTTTTTCTTTTCGTCGTCTTTTTCTTTCTGCTTCCTGTCGACAAAAACCGCATCATAGATG
>JARIGY010000054.1 GCA_029288535.1 Candidatus Tayloriibacteriota bacterium
TCCGATACGTCATCAGTGCTGGAGACGATAAGGCGGCAGCCCGAGGCTACATCATCTACGGTATCATCGGCATTGCTGTTGTCGTTTCTCTTTTCGGCCTCATTGCATTGCTCCAGGGTACGGTTGGTATTTCCGGCAACGAGCATGTAAACATTCCACAGTTCCCAGCTAGCGGCCAATAAAGCCAAGTCTTCATGGATGTTCTCAGTAAGATAAAAAGCGAAATTATCGTCCCTGTCGTCGCATTGCTTTTCGTAGCCGCAGTCGTTTATTTCATGTGGGGTGTCGTGCAGTACATCTACAACATGAACAACGCGACCAAAAAAGAGGAGGGTCAGCGCCACATGCTGTGGGGAGTCATCGGTCTTGCCATCATGCTTTCGGCGTTCGGTATCGTCAACTTTGTTTTCAATACCGTAACCAATACCAACGGCACGCCGGTCAATGGCATAGACGGCAAGCCGATACCTCAGCCCGATATCCTGCAAAAACAAAGCTTCTAGTTTTCTAAAGTCAGATGTCAAAAACCACGCCGCTCGGCGTGGTTTTTGTATAAATATATTTTAAAATCGAAGCAATAAAAAAGGCGGAACGTTTGGAAACGTTCCGCCTAAGAACTGAAAGAGCGAGCAATTGACACTTACTTCTTCGGGGGGTGAGGATGGTCCTGCATGTATTTGGCCTGTGGGCCAGTCACTTCCGTAGACAAGGTCCGAAGAACATATCCTCGGCAAATCCATGTGTTAAAACCATCGCACCTGAATCGTATCCAGGCACCGGGTTCATAAGACAGTACCGACCCGGTGTTGTGGAAGTAGTCATCTCCCCGTTTACCACTGCTCGTTTCGTATGCAACCATCGCTGTATTGTCATATGCGCCGACATCCATGCGATATTTGCTGACCCATTCGGGATGCTCGATCACATCGCTGATCGGAATCTTTTCCGACCACTGATCCTTATTTGCACCCGCGCTTGGGACTTCGACATCTTTCCAGCCGTACGAAATCGGCAGGGATGTGTCGGCGGTCTGCATCGGAGGCTGGGTTGCGAGGGGTTCCTTCTTGCTGGTGTCCGGTGTGGTGGCTGCCGGAGGTTTGTTCTCCGAACCTCCTGTGGGTCCGAAGAAGTGCCACAGAAGAAAACCGAACACGGCCAAGCATCCGACAATCACTAATCTTCTCATGGGATTCCTTCCAGGTAAGGCATTTATTTCTTGCCCTTACCTTGTTTGGGTTTGTTGCCTTTGCTTCCGCCACGAACTCCACCGCCAATATCGTACATGACATTGCCGGGAGGAAAGTTGCCGCGAAAGCTGTGAATGACGCGCGTAGCCTTATGCCGCTCTACCTCGATGGCATCCTTGATTTCTTCATCAGAAAGGTTGGGATACGCATTGCGGTAGATGGGGACCAGTTTTGCCACAGTTTCGGCATTAATGGTCTCAGACCGTCGCTGAGAATCTTCCAGAGCGATCTTCCTTGTTGCCGCTCTCTGACTTTCGTCAGGTGTAAAGGTGATGTTGAGCTGGCGGTATCGAATTCCAAAACCATCATTATCGGCGAATCCGTCCCGAGCCATTCTGGCTTTGAACTGAGTTGTCGATTCCTCCGGTTTTGGAGTTTGATCCGTCAAGAAGTACGTGATAAGAAGAAACGCAACCTCAGGTGAATTCTCCAAGAGTTGCCAGGTACAATACCTGCCGATACTCTTGACTGCCTCCTTGATCAAGTCTTCCACCGAATCGAGAACAAGCTCTTCTTGTCCGAAATTGATGAAGGCGATCAGGCGCGTTTCATTCTCGTTGTAGTCCTTTCCGGGTGTAAAATTGTCCGGCCAAGTCTTCTCATCTGCAACAATGGTCACATCCACATTGAAGTCTCCGAAACCTCCCTCATCCCTGTCCTTAACGAACTTAATCTCCTTCATTTTCGTCACAAGGAACAGTGGATCAATTACCCCATCCTTATTGCGGACGCCCAAATGATGACTCGTGGTATCGCTGTCGGTAAAACCGCCACGATTGCACATCACCTCCCTGAACACATATTCAGGGTTTTTTGTTGGGTTTGCCGGGTCGCGGATAGGGAGTGTGTTGATCACCTTGATCGTATAGAAGAACGGCCACCATGGCCATTGGAAGTAGATTGATGGCAGGAGCGCCTTGCCGTAGTACGTTTCCCAACGTTTACGGACACCGCGCTGCCGCTTATCACTCTTGACCCACACATAATTCGTCAACAGAAGCGGGGCGATCAGCATCATGACGAGTCCTGTCATCGACCAACCGGCTGAATTGCCGATTCTCAAAAAGAAAATAAGGCAGCCGAGAGCTTCCATGACAAGAGCTGTGTGGAGGATCGGATAGTTATTATCCGTCCAGCTCCACAGCTGTTCAAGCGGAATTACTGCCGGCTTCTTTTTTTTCTTTTCCTCCCCTCCCTTCTTTTCATCGTTCGCCCGTTGAAGACGGACGCGAATCCTTTCGTAGAATTCCTCCTGATCTTCGGCTGATTGCCGGGGATCTGGCTGCGAAGGGGGTGGAGCTGCGGGTTGGGGTGATTGTCGTGGCGGAGGCGTTTCGGATGAACCGCTTAGTGCAGCGGGGTCAGGATCGAGTCTCCTTACGGTAACTTTGATCGGGTCTGCCATCTTGTCCTTCTTTCTCCAAAGGTTTACTTCGGGTTTGGTGTTTGTGTCAATTGTCAGAGAACTCTGACTCTAACGATAATATTATCACATTTATACGTAAAAGTCAAGTATACGCAGATCTGATTAAAAGGCCCAATAGAGCCATTATTTAGAAATGCATCTGTTTGTGCCGAGGAGAGGACTTGAACCTCCATGGATTACTCCGCTTGCTCCTAAGGCAAGTGCGTCTGCCAATTTCGCCACCTCGGCATCATATCTCCCTTCGCTTTCTCTATTCCTGTATGCAATTGCAATGTCCGCCCAGTTGGATTCGAACCAACGACCATCCGCTTAAGAGGCGACTGCTCTACCAACTGAGCTATGGGCGGCTTTTGCCCCGAATGTATCGAGGAGTCTTGATTTTATAGCATACTTTGGCCAAAAAAACTACTGCAGCGCTGAATAATTTGATTGTGCCCGGAGTGGGAATCGAACCCACATCCCTTGCGAGACACGATTTTAAGTCGTGCGCGTATACCAGTTCCGCCATCCGGGCAGGCGCTTGAGGCCACGGTGGGAATCGAACCCACGCATAAGAGTTTTGCAGACCCTTGAATTACCACTTTTCTACGTGGCCTTTGTTTTTTTATTGCGCGTTGCTTATCTCGTCTATGCGCTGCCTGTTCTTCTCGCCGTAATCGATGTTGAATTCGAACATCGGTATGCGTCCTATTCTACCATGAGTTCTGGCATATTCTTTGAATTCGGCCCGCTTGCGGCGGACGAACTCAAGCGCTTCATTCTGCTTGTCCTCGGGCAAAACGCTGAACAGTATGGTGGCTTTCGTCATCCGGTTGCTGAATACGACACGGGTCACGGTAATGAGCGACAGGCCGCTCGACTCCCGCTGAAGGAAGTCGGCCGCGAGCTGGCGGATCATCTGTTCGGTTTTTTCTTCCCTGTATTCCATAGATAGTACTTTTTACTTTTCGGTAACTGTAAACGCTTCCAGGCGGTCGCCAGGCGCGATTTCCGTTTTCGATTCGATCATCGTGCCGAATTCCTGGCCTTCGGGAATTTCCTTGACCTGGTTCTTGAATTTCTGAAGCTCACGGACCCTGCCGCGGCCGATCTCGAAGTTGCGGCGCATGATCTTCACTTCGGCATTAAGAAGGATCTGGCCGGTCTCGACGCGGCCGCCCAGGATCTGCTTATCTTTTGTTTTTGAAAAGGCCTTGAGGACTTTGGCGATGCCGGTTGCTTCTTCAACCATCATTTTGGGCGTGCGCTCGGCAACTACGCCGGCAAGCCATTCGGAAAGCTTGTAGATAATGTCGAATGTCTGGATCTCAATGCCGAGTTTTTCGGCGTGTGAACGAGCGGACGCGTCCACCTTTGTATTGAATCCTAAAATAAGGGTATCGGCCCGGCCGCTTGCGACTTTGATGTCATTTTCGGAAATATCGCCGACGCCGCTCGAAATGATCTTGACTTTGATCTTGTCGTTCTGGATTTTCTTGACCTCATGGAGAAGCGCCTCAAGACCGCCTGCTTCGTTGGCTTTAAGTACGACAGGGATGATCGGCATATCGTCGGCTGCGTTTGCCTGACCGCTATTTTTTTGAGCAGGGGATTTTGCATTTGCGGCAACGAATTCTTCCGCTTCTTTTTTCGATTCAAAACTCACAAAGTTGGAACCGACTGCCGGCAGTTCGCTCCAGCCGATGATCCTGATCGGACTTGAAAAAGTAGCCTCTTTGACAGGTTTGCCCAAAAAGTTTTCCATAATGCGGACAGGCGAGATAGCAGAGCCGGCTACGGCGTACATGCCGCTTCGCAATGTGCCGTCTTTGACGATAAGCGAAGCAGAGATGCCTTTCTTCTTATCGAGGTTGGCTTCGATGACGATGCCTGTCGCCGGTTTCGAAGTGTCTGCTTTGAAATCTTCAAGTTCAGCTTGGAGCAGCATCATGTCGAGAAGCTCGGGAATGCCTTGGCCGGTTTTGGCGGAAATGGGAACGAATGGAATGGTGCCGCCGAAACCTTCGACGTATATTTCGTTTTCAGCCAGGCTGTTTTTTGTCTTGTCAATATCGGCACCCTCGCGGTCGATCTTGTTGATGGCGACGATGTAGGGGATCTGCGCGGCTTTGATCGTGTTCAACGCTTCAACGGTTTGCGGACGGACGCCGTCTTCCGCAGAAACGACGATGATGGCAATGTCGGCAACCTTGGCGCCGCGGGCCCGGATAGCCTGGAACGCCTCGTGTCCGGGAGTATCGAGAAACGTTATCTTGTGCTCTTTGCCGTCGGCGCCTTTGTGGACAACCTCGTACGCGGAGATTTTCTGAGTGATGCCGCCGGCTTCAGTATCAACAATATTTGTTTTGCGGATGTAGTCCAAAAGCGTCGACTTGCCATGGTCGACGTGGCCCATGATGGCGATCACTGGCGGGCGTTCTATGAGGTTTTGTTTTGGTTGTTTGTTCATGAAAATGTAATTCATCCCTCCCACCCCCGGACTTCAATCTCCCCCGGACTTCGTC
>JARIGY010000064.1 GCA_029288535.1 Candidatus Tayloriibacteriota bacterium
CCTACGCGACTCGATCAACTTTCCGACGGCATCTTCGCCATTGTCCTGACGCTGCTCACATTCGACCTCAAGATCCCGACCATTCAAAGTCCTGTCACCGACGGGGCTTTATGGAATGCGCTGGTAGTCATCGGTCCGATCCTGCTCTCGTTCGTCTTGAGTTTCGCGCTCATCTTTACCTATTGGCGCGCGCATCATTATATCGTTTCGATCTACGCCAAGAATATCGATTCAAAGCTTACGACCATCAATGCGCTGTTTTTCTTTTTTATCGCGCTTATCCCGTTTTCAACGCGGCTTCTCGGAGAATATAACGAAACAAAGCTTGCGATCATCATCTATGCAGCAAACATCATCTGCATCGGCATTGCGCTTCTATGGATGAGGGAGTACGTTTTGGCCTCGGGCTTTATCAACCATTTGTTTGTAACGAAATTCGAGAAGAGGCGGGGAGCGATCCGCATTATCGTACCGATGATCTGCGCTGTGTTCGCTATCGCCATCTGCTTCTACAGCACTTCTACGGCATTCATCGTTCTCACGTTTGCCATCGTTTTCAATCTCTTTTCCCGAAGCACAAGAATGGTAAATTGGCTCATGGTAAGGACGAAAGCCGAGTTTGGCGGTTAAGTTTGCGGAAAAGCCGACAATATTGACATAAAGGTCAAAATAGGATACTATAGACATAGCAAAACTCCGTGTTTTGCTTTTTCTTATATGAGCCTCAAAATCACCAAAACATTCAATCGTTCAGGCCGCTGGGTAGAGCGCACCACCCGCTCGGAGATTTTGCTGTGCTCGTGCGGCTCGAAATACATCAAAACCCGCGCCAACCAGAAAATGTGCCTCAAGTGCCTGGGCAGGCTTCTGGTCCGGTAATTCCTTGAGATTTTTCCCATAATATATAATAATGCTTAGTATGAATAAACAACGCATCGGTTACAGTGTCGCTGCCATCTTGATAGTTATCGGCGTAGTATTTGCAGTAATGCCGCACGATAGGAAAGCGGTTGCCACGAAAGCTTCTCCAGTCTCGACAACTCCTGCGGCGGTAGTAAGCCCGGGTTTCTATCTGAGTTCGGTTTACGATATTTATTTCACGTACCCTACAAAATATGTTCTTGATGAAAAGGATGTGAATATCGGCAAGGAAAAGCGCCACACGCTGACCCTCATTACTGCATCGGATCGCCAGCTTCTTTCATTGATGAGCCAGCCGTCCGGTATCGTTCCGTCGGATGCCGCGCCCGCTGCTATTACAGTTGATATTTTCCAAGGCGCCGCGATTTCCCAGACGCCGGATCAGTGGGTAAAAAGCAATGCCCATTCCAACTTCGCTCTCTCGCAGGACAAGCATCTTGCTCCAACGACTATTTCCGGTCTCCCCGCAGTTGCGTATTCGTGGAACGGCGCGCTTCCGTCAAACTCAGTCGTTTTCGCATACAAAGGCAATATCATCATGCTCAGCATGAGTTATGTCAGTCCTCAGGATGTCGTATGGAAGGATTTCTCCACTGTATTTCAATCGTTTAAAGTAAAATAGAGCTGATAGAACGATCGGCGTAAGAAAGGGGTTGATTTTGCGTTTTTAATCTAGACAGTTTTATCTGTCGAAATTACCCGCGTTATTAATCACTTTTCCTATGAAGAAAACCTTATTCTCGCTTGCAGCAGCCTCAAGTGTTATCGCTCTTGCCCTAAGTCTGGCATCGCCGATCTATGCCCAGACGGACTCAACAGGCTCGTCGTACACCGGTTCAAGCACAGACACATCGGGAACGACAAATGGGTCAATGAGCACGTCAACAACAAATAGTTCGACAAGTTCAACGACTCCTGGCCTGCCCAATACCGGAGCCGGCGGAGATGCCGCAGCAAATGCCGCTCTTCTGCTTACATCCGGCCTGGTGGCAATAGGCGGAACTGTACTCGTAGCTCGTAAGTTGGCGGTGTAACGTAACTGCCGTGCGGTACCAAATACCTCTTTTTCATAAAATAAAAAAGAGGTATTTGGTGTAGATACAACAGCCGATTATGAAAAAAAATTATTTCATCACGCTTGTTCTCAGTGTGCTTGTGGTGCTCGGCGCCATGGCTGTTTTCGCGACGACATTGACGCATGCGGTCAGTAATCCGAAAGTAGACCCGGAAATTCCCGTTCCGGCAAAAGTAGCCGCCGAACTCCAGTCGGCTTCTTCGACGCTGCCAGTCCGGCTTATCATCCCGAGCCTTAAGATCAATGCTCGTGTCCAAAAAGTCGGCATCTCGAAGCACGGCACAATGGCTGTACCGACAAACTTTACTGATGTCGGCTGGTATAAATACGGCGCGATTCCCGGCAGAGTCGGCAACGCAGTCATTGCCGGGCACTTGGACAATGCGCTGAGTTTGGCCGGAGTGTTCAAGCATCTGAGCAGTCTGCAGTATGGCGATGATGTGTTTGTCGTGGATCAGGCCGGCAACAGGCTCCATTTCAGGGTTGCACAGACGGCAACGCTCGATGATACGTCGACCGATACGCAGACGATATTCGGCCAGACTCCCAAGGCCCGGCTGGTCCTCATTACCTGCGAAGGCACATGGCAGCAAAGCAGGAAATCGTATACCGAAAGAAGAATTGTCTATGCGGACCTTGTTCAGTGAGGTGATTTTCGGGGCATATCGATAGTGTAGCCGCGGCCGGGAATGGTCTGGATCAGTTTTTTCTTCTGGCTGGCGTCTATTTTCTTGCGCAGATTCAGGATATGGGCTTCGATCGTATTGGAAAAAGGATCGCCCTCCGCGTCCCAGACATGCTCCATGATCATGCCTCTCGATACGACGATGCCCTGATGCTTCAAAAGATATTCCAGCAAAGAGAATTCCTTGCGGGTAAGGTAGACTTCTTTGCCGCCCCGGACCACTTTCTGGCGCAGAGTATCTACCGAAAGGTCGTTGAGCTCAAACGTGGTGGATTCGAGTTTCCGAGGCCGCCGCAAAAGGGCTCTGATGCGGGCCCGCAATTCCTGAAAGGAAAACGGCTTGGTGAGGTAGTCGTCGGCGCCGGTATTCAGGAGCTCTACTTTGGCTTCGGTCGTGGAACGGACCGTGAGCATGATGATCGGCACGGTCTTGCCGGCTTGGCGGATCTCCATGCAGATGGCCTTGCCGTCTTTTTTGGGAAGCATGAAATCCAGGATCATCAGATCGTATTCGTTGGTGCGGGCCAGGTATGAGCCCGTTTCGCCGTCGAATGCCGTGTCGACGCTGAATGACTCCGCTTCGAGGCTTGATTTGAGGGACCGGCTGATGTCTTCGTCATCTTCTATGATGAGTATGCGCATGGGATATTTGATTAGTATAGTGACAGTATACATAAAGCCTGCCGTTTTGATACGGTGAATATGTGGGCAGGGCTTTATAAATATTTCATCATGGTTTTAATTTTGTGCAACTGCCGGATAGCAGGAAAAATCCCTCCTAAAAATGCCTACAGGCAATTGCTGTTGCGGGACTCGTATTTACACTAAAGTCCGTTTGTTTCATATTCCATTTTTCTGCTGTTCTGCACTGTTTTTACCGTCTCAAGATACTGTACAATGGTAGGGCGTCAAAAAAGAGTCGCTATTATTAATTCTTGCAATGAACGTATGAGCATATCAATCACCAAGCGCGATGGATCAAAAGAGCTGTTTAATGCGGATCACATCAACCGATCCATTGAACGTGCCTGCCAGGGTCTGACCGACCCGATCGCCATGGTGACTCAGATCGCTACCGAGACCCGGCTGACTCTCTATGACGGCATTCCTACCGACGAGCTCGACATGGCGACCATCAATGCCGCTGTCCAGAACATAAAAGAGGATATCGAATACGACAAAGTCGCCACCCGGCTTCTCTTGAAGACGATCTACCGAAAAGTCATTGGCGAAGTCGATTGGGACAAGCCTGAAGAGATCAAGCAGAAGCATCGCGACGCGTTCATAACCTATGTCAAACACGGCGTAGAGAACAAGCGCCTGCATCCGGACATGGTCGCGAAATACGATCTGGAAAAACTTGCCGATACGCTGGTCCTGGATCGCGACGACCTCTTCGGCTACGCCGGCTTGGACGGCATGATGAACCGCTACGGCATGAAAACCGATAAGCAGCTGCCTTCCGAGACGCCGCAATACCTTTTCATGCGCGTTGCCATGGGACTTGCATACAATGAACAGAATCCTACCGACTGGGCCAAGAAATTCTATAACAAGATGTCGAAGCACGAGTACATCGCCGCGGGTTCGACCAACCTCGGTGCCGGCACGACCAGGCCTGCGCTCTCGAACTGCTTCCTGCTCGAGATCCACGACGATATGGAGCATATCGCCAAGTCGGTTGCGGATGTGATGCTGCTCTCGAAGGGTTCGGGAGGACTTGGCGCTTCGGTGACCAAGCTTCGCGCCGGCGGTTCGCCGTTGAAATCCAACTTCGGCGGCGTTTCAACCGGACCTACGCCGTTTGCCAAGATTATCGATACTGCTATCCGCGCTATCCAGCGC
>JARIGY010000070.1 GCA_029288535.1 Candidatus Tayloriibacteriota bacterium
GATGTGTATAAGAGACAGTCTTCGGTGTCAGTAAGGCTCAGTGATGAAATCTGCTTGATGGATTTGGGGTCGCTTATGTCCAGGATAATGAGATCCTTGGTGTTGCCGGAGGTTGCAAGAAACGCGTACGGCTCGCGGATCGCGATGGCGTTTATATTATGATTGAGCTCTATCGAGCCGAGCCAGGCAGGCACTGCGGATGACACATCGTAAATATGGAATTCGCGGCCGGCAGTACGGTGCGTGCCGACGTACACTTTTTTATTGTAATAACTGATGCTTGTAGCGCCAGGGTATTCTCCGGCCACTCCCGGCAAGGTCAAAGACGCCTGAAGCTGCGGGTGAAGTGTATCCTGAACGTCGACAACCTGGAACTGGTCGTGCGGACCTGTTGCAGCCAGGTAGACAAAATTCTTCACGGCGTCTAGCTTCGAAATAGGCAATGACAGCGCAAGATCGGATACGGAACTGATAAAGCCATTTGTATTTTTGTAGATAGTTAGCGTGCTCGCGTTCTTTATATTTTGCGAAATAAAAAGAGTATTGTTGACGGCATCAAGGGCAGTGCCGATACCTAGAAGCGGTATGGAAAGTATTTTCGGCTGGGGGCTAGTCGAAGTGATAGTAAGAGGAAAATAGCTTCCTTCGCAGTCGCTGCCGAGGCTGGTCGCTGACGCAATATCGGCAAGAAAAATGGAAAATGAAACCGAACCCTCGGTAGTATGCGCTTGGTTGAGACATGGATTGATGGCGTCGAGGGTGCCCGCGGCACTATCGCCGTCCCGCATTTTTTCGAGATCGGATACGGCCGAAAAAAGATCCTGCCGGTAATTGCGCATGGTTGCCGCATACTGCTGCCGGCTGAAAATAAGCCCGGCAAGCGCTGTGATGGAAATGGCAAACACGGCTATAGCAATGCTCAGTTCGATCAGGATGCTTCCCGAGCTAGTGCCTGATGTTCTGGGTGATCTCATAGATCGGCGTGATAATCGAAAGTGAAATAAAACCGACCACAATGCCCATGCCAACCATGAGCGCCGGCTCTATGAGCGTGACCATGATTTTGAGAGCGGTGTCCACTTCCTGGTCTAGCATGTCGGAAAGATACAGCAGCGTTTCCGAAAGGTTGCCGGACATTTCGCCGATCTCGATGAGCTGGACTGTCGTGTCGGGAAAAAGTTTCGGGTATGGCCGGAGCGCACCAGAAATGGTTTTGCCGGCGGTAATATTGCCGGAAATTTCCAAAATAGCCTGGCTGTATATTTTATTTTGGATGCCATCGGCCGCGTAGCGAAGGGAAGTGTCGATCGGAATATGCGCTTTGAACATCAGGCCGGTCGTGCGCAAGAAAGAAGAGAGAATATAATGCCTGAAAAGCGAGCCAAGGCCGGGAATGCTCAGAAGAAGGCTGTCTTTTTTGCGCTGTAGAACCTCTGACTTTTTGAGTGCATAGAAAATAATCGCAATAATAAGCGCGACAAAAACGCATAATAAAAGTCCGAAATGCTGGACTGCGTCAGAAAGCCCGATCACGATCCGGGTCGTTATCGGCAGTTTCATATGAAGGCTTTGAAAAAGCGTTCTGATTTTCGGAAAAATAATGAAGATGAGAAAAAGCGAGAGGCACACGGTACCAAATACGATAACGCATGGGTAGAGCGAAGCGCTCAGTATCTTCTGCTTGAGCAGCTTGCGGCGCTCTATTTCGTGGGCTATCTGCTCGAGGCTTTGCTTGAGCTGGCCCGACTCCTCTCCGGCTTTGACAAGCCTGATCATATAAAAAGGAAATGAACGCGGGTAGCCGGCAAGACACGATGACAGGCTTTCTCCGGTGTGGATGCGCAGGGCAATGCTTTTTAAAATCGGCTGGATCTGCCTGCGCGACTGGCTGCTTGCGATGTCCATGGCTTTTTGCAACGGAATGCCGGCTCCGAGCAAAAAAGAAAGCCTTTTTGCAAAAAGAATAGTATCGGTATTTGAAAGCTTTGGTATGAAAATAGTCTTGAATTTCATATGCCAGAATTATTCAAGAATTGCGGCTACGACTTCTTCAATGCGGGTAATGCCGCGTTCTACTTTGTCCAGACCGTCATTTTCCATGCTGCGCATGCCGCTTTTGGCGGCAATGCTGCGCAGGACTTTGGCCGGAGCGCGCTGCATGATCGCGTCCTGGATCGCGTCGTTTGAATGCATGACTTCGAAAATCCCGACGCGGCCCTTATAGCCCAGGTGATTGCATTTTTCGCAGCCGTGCGTGCAGTTGGGGCAGGCTTTGCGGATCAGCCGCTGGCCGATAATCATGCCGACAGTGGAAGCGATAAGGTACGGGTCGATACCCATGTCGACAAGGCGGGGAATCGCGGTGGCAGCATCGTTGGTGTGCAGCGTGGAAAGCAAAAGGTGGCCGGTAAGCGCGGTGTGGATGGCGATGTATGCCGTTTCCTTGTCGCGGATCTCGCCGACCATGATGATGTCCGGATCCTGGCGGACAAGCGCACGCAGTCCGGTGGCGAACGTCAGGCCGTGATGCGGGTCGGTCTGGATCTGCCGTACGCCCGGAATGGCGTATTCGATCGGATCCTCGATAGTAAGAATAGAACGGTTGTTGCCCGCGTTGAGCATCTTTAGAATAGTATAGAGCGTTGTTGTTTTGCCCGAACCGGTCGGGCCGGTGACGAGGATCATTCCGGAAGAATGGCTCAGGACTTTCAGGATTTTTTTCTGATCTTCATCGGAAAGCCCGAGCTCCGTAAGCGAAGGGATGCTTGAGGTGTCGGCAAGCAGCCGCAGGACGACGCTTTCGCCATAATATGAAGGCACGATGGAAACCCGGATATCGATAAAATGTTTGCCCGGAAGCTCGATGCGGAACCTGCCATCCTGCGGCGTCATGTGCTCGTCAGTGCGAAGATGCGACAGGATTTTGATCCTGCCCAGAAGGTCGCGGAAAATAGCCATCGGGAAAGTCTTCCTGTCGATGAGTTGGCCGTCGACCCGGAAACGCACGCGAACGTCTTTTTCTCCGGGGTCTATGTGTATGTCCGAGACTTTCTGCTTATGCGCCTCGATAAGCAGGTGCTCGATTATTGAAACAGCCGATGCATCCATGCACCG
The DNA here is from genome assembly GCA_029288535.1 of Candidatus Tayloriibacteriota bacterium. Classification (GTDB taxonomy): domain Bacteria; phylum Patescibacteriota; class Minisyncoccia; order Phycocordibacterales; family JAKAEA01; genus JARIGY01. The sequence continues at coordinate 3,115 of JARIGY010000070.1, forward strand.
ACTGTATACTATCGAGATAAAATATTAATGAAGCGCTATCAGATTATTTTGAAAAAGCTAGGCAAACAAACTTTCTACCACTTCTTTTATGTCAGTACCGTCCGCGTTGCCGCCCTGTTCTTTGATCGCTTTTGAAACAGCGCCGATGAGCTTGCCCATGCCGGCTTTGTCTGCGACGTTGAGTTCTGCTTTTTTCGCTTCGGCAACTTTCCTGATATCCTCTTTGCTCATGGAAACAGGCAGATATTTTTCCAGTATCGCAAGTTCGGCTTTTTCCTCTCCGGCCAAATCTTCGCGTCCGCCGGCGATGAACTGTTCGATGGAATCCTTGCGCTGCTTGACCGAGCGTTTGATGACGGCAAGCACTTCGTCGTCCTTGAGCTCGTCCTGCGGAGTGCGCTTGGTCGCCACGAGCTCATTCATGAATGCGGCAGTAAGGCCGCGCACTACCGTAAGCCGCACGGTATCTTTCGCAAGCATGGCCGCCTTGATCTCTCCCTTGATATCGGTATGAAGTGACATATGAAATAAATTAGTTTTAGTGGGTAAAGTATAGCGTATGAGGAGAGAATAAAAAAGCCGGTGCATCGTTTAGTCACTAGATATCTAAATAAAAAAACCGCCCTCCAACGGTTTTGTTGTGGGCAGTGCAAACTTCTCAGTGATGTAGTTACTTCGGTTTAGAAGCAAGACTCTTGAACAATTCAGCCAGCTCTTCCAGCCGATGGGCTGTACTATGCCGCCCTTCATCCTCTAGCAAACTTGCCAGTTTAAGCAGGCTGTTGTGCAGGGCAACTGTTGCAGCTGTGCCACGATGCTTGCAGGAATCTTCAGCTGCGAACTCCACATATCGCAATATAGACCTCCTGCGTTGCCTCGCTTTCACGGGGCTAAGCATGATGTTCGGAGTGCATTCGGCCTCGAGATAAGCCTCAAGGACACTCATTGCTGGTTGGGTAATCGTCAGTCGGCTGATGTCAGCCGCAAAAGTTCGATGTTTCTTCTTCATCTAGTTTCTCCAAAAGTAAAAGGACTAGTCAAAACCTTCTATACTATAACAAGTATAATGTTTTTTGTCAATATTTTAGAAATTTCAACAATTTTTGATACAATACAAAGATGCTCACCACCATTCTTCTCATCATTATCATCCTCGCAGCTGTCGGCAACCTTGTTTAT